>JAEUQF010000031.1 GCA_016789745.1 Bryobacterales bacterium | reverse complement strand
TCACTATGACTTGGTGGCCCGTTCGCTCGATTCCGGCGCGGCCGGCGTGATGTTCCCGCGCGTGGAAAGTGTGGAACTGCTGGAGAAGGCCATCAGTTGGACGAAGTATCCGCCGATTGGCGTGCGCGGGTACGGGCTGACCCCGCATCACGTCGACTATGCCAAGGCCACCATTCCCGACATCATCGCCCACATGAATGAGCATGTGATGGTGGTGCTGCAGATTGAGACCGTACGGGCCTTTGAAATGCGGGATGAACTTCTGGCGGTGCCCGGGATCGACGCGGTGATGATCGGGCCGGCCGATTTCTCGATCTCATTGGGCTGTCCGGGCGACTTCATGAATCCGAAGCTACTGGATGCCATGGCGGCTGTTCGCGACTCCTGCCTGAAGTACAAGATCGCTCCGGGCACGCAGACGCGCAACCTGCCGCTGGCCAAATACTGGCGCGAGAACGGCATGTTGTTCCTAGGCTGTTCGAGCGAGGTGGCGATGATGTACGAACGCGGTCTGGAACTGACCAGCGCGTTGAAGTAGCCGCTTCTTCAGCGCTTGCGACTGTCGAGCACGGCTTTGATGATCGCACCGCCCTGGTCGCCGTTGGTCATGATGACGATGCCATTGCCGGACTCCACTTCAAGCTCGAAGTGGCAGCGGTATCCGGCATTGGCGCCGCCATGGGAGAACTTCAGGGTGGGGCCGGTGCCCTCGATCACCGGACCAAGGCCTCGCCCGTTTTGATCCGGGGTCAGCATGAGGCGGGCCGTGGAGCGCTCGATGATTTTAGTGGAGCGGCCATGGTAGGCCTCACGGATTTCGATCGCCCACAACGCCAGATCCGTAGGCGTGGTCCAGAGGCCGGCGGCGGCCTGTTCGGGATAGGTGTGCCAGCGGCCCTTTAGAGGCTTCCCGTCATCGTCGTGCGCGATGGCGGCGTTGGCGGCCCAGGACTCGGGCAACGGCTGCTCATAGGTGCTGCGCTTCATGCCGATGCGGCTGAGCACCATGCGGTCCATGATTTGGGGAAAGCTCCAACCGATGCGATCCATCAGCAGTTGCTGCATCACGGTATAGCCGCCGCCGGAGTAGCGGAACTTGGAGCCGGGTGGGATGTCGGGGACGATGGGCTTGGTGTTGGCGGGCGGCTCGCCGTTGAGGATCTGCACGAGTGTCGGCAGTGGGGCACCGGCGGCATAGCCGGGGAAGCCATGCACGGTGAGGCCGGCGGTATGGGTGAGCAGGCGGCGCAGCGTGGTGTGTTCGGTGGAGAAGGGGGGCGGCGGCACCCTCCAGGATTTCAGCTTGGGGTTGACGTCTTCATCGAGGGTGAAGTTGCCGTGCTGCATCATGTGGAGCGCAGCGGTGGCGGCAACCGGTTTGCTGATGGAGGCGGCCTGGAAGACGGTATCGGGCTTGACGGGGCCGAAGACTTCGGTGCGGGCCAGCTTGCCGTTTTCGATGTAGGCAATACTGACGGCGGGGACCTTGTGTTCCTTTTGGAGAGCGGGGATTTCAGCGGGAGCCGCGCTGAGCAGGAGGGTGAAAAGAGGTAACAGCATAAGCAAGGGGCGGGCTCACTCAGCGCCCGCCCCTGTAGCTTAACTTAGAAGCTGTACTTCAAGGCCAGCTGGATCTGGCGGTTGTCCAGGCGTGTGCCGCCGATCACACCGTAGGTGGGTGTGCGGAGCGACATGCCCGGTTGGCCAAAGTTCGGCGTGTTGGGGAAGTTAAAGACTTCGCCGCGGAACTCCACCTGGTGGCCTTCCAGGAAGCGGAACGACTTGTTGATGGAGAGGTCGAAGCTGGTAATGCCGGGGCCGATGACCGTGTTGCGGCCGGCGGTACCGTAGCGGAAGACAGGCTGCGCGGCGCCAGGGGCGACGCCGAGGCGGTCGACATAGGCGGACGTGTCGAAGAAGCGTTGGATGGTCTGCTGGTTGTCCGGCAGGTTGGGCTTGGCGCCGGGGACGGCATCGGGCTTGCAGTAGCCGCCGCCGTTCTGGACGTTGCCCGGGCCGCAGACCACGGTGTTCGGGAAGCCGTCCTGGAAGGTGACGATGCCGCCGAACTGCCAGCCGCCGAAGACGAAGTTGGCGGCGCGGTTGTCGATGTTGAAGTGACGGCCGCGGCCGAAGGGGAGTTCGTAGAGGAACGATGCGGTGAAGCGCTGGCGCATGTCGAAGGCGGAGAGGCCGCGCTCGGCAGCGAGGTTGTAGTTATCGGACGGCGTGAGCTGGTCGCCGTCGGTGGTGCGCACGCCGGAGCCGTTGTCGATGGACTTGCCGTAGGCGTAGGAGCCGAGCAGCGTGAAGCCGTACGCGAAGCGGTGTTGAAGGCGGGCCTGCAGCGAGTGATAGTTGGAATGCGACGGCGCGTTCATGTTCTGGAAGCTACCGTTGAACTTGGGGAACGGCCGGTTGGCGTTGGGGTTGCCGGGCCGCGGTTCCGGGTTGTTATAGGACGTCAGGCGGCGGAGCTTGATGCCGGCCGAGCCCATGTAGGTGACTTCCAGCGACATGTTGCGGGTAAGCTCGCGCTGGATGGAGGTCTGCCATTGGGCGACGTAGCTGGTGCGCTCGCCGTACTGGTTGATGAGCAGGAAGCTGGGGGAGCCGGTGGAGGTGAACAGGCGGTTCCAGTTGAGATTCGGGCGCGTGGTGTCGGCGGTTTCGGCCTGGCGGATGGTGAAGGGGATGTTGCGAACGATGTCGAAGACGGCATTGCCGATATCGCGCACGTAGTAGATGCCGACGCCGGAGCGTAACACCGTTTTGGAGTTGAGCTGATAGGCGATGCCCATGCGAGGGCCGAGGTCGTTGTAGTCAGGGACGCCGGCGCCGCGGCCGAAGCGGCCATCACGGACCATCTGCCAGCCGGCAGGGGCGGGGAACTGGGGATTGCCGTCGTTGATGTTGCCGGTGCCGGCGCGAACGAAGACGGGCTCCATGGTGTTGTCCCACTTGAAGTCGACGTTGACGATGGCGTCATGCTTGTCGTAGTAGGGGGCCTCATACTCCCAGCGCAGGCCCCAGTTGACGGTGAGCTTGCGGGTGAGCTTCCAGGTGTCCTGGAAGTAGAGGGCGTAGTAGCTTTGGCGGAAGCTGGCGATGGGAGCGCCCACTTGGCCTTCGGTGCCGCTCATGTCGCCCAGCAGCATGTCGGCCATGGGCTCGCCGGTGTACTGGCCATTCCAGGTGAAGCGGCCGCGGGGGACGACGGCGCCGATCTGGTTGTAACGAAGGCGGCGGAACTCGCCGCCGAACTTGAACGAGTGCTTGCCGGAGACCCAGGAGAAGTTGTCGGAGAACTGGAAGGTGGTGTTCCAGTTCACGAAGGGGCAATCGTTGCATTCGCCGATGTTGGAGAAGCCGGAGATCTGGAAGACGGGAATGCCCCAGAAGAGCGGGTCCTGGGAGAGGCCGTTGAGGCCGAGTTCGCCAACGACATTGCGTTCAAAGGCGCGCTGCTGGATGTTGGCGGAGTTGAAGTAGTTCATGCCGAAGCGGAACTCGTTCACTTTGTTGCTGCCGATGACGGCGGTGTGACCCAGGACGCCCTGCTGGCCGAGGATGTCGACATCGTTGCCCTGGTTGGCGATCTGGAAGGGGATGTACTGGGGCTCCTTGGTCTGGGAGAAGCGGAAGAAGAAGGTGTGGTCCTGGATGGCGGTAAGGTCACTGCGGAGCGTCCACTGGTCGCCATTGGTGCGGCGGCCTTCGCCGTTGAGGTAGTTATTGGCGATGCCGAGGGCGCCGGTACCGGCCTGGTTGGGGAGCGGATAGAAGTCGTTCAGGACGCGGCGGGAGATGGGATGGATACGGCTTTCCGGGATGATCGCGTTCGGGAAGACTTGGCCGGGATTGAGCGGATCGCGGATGGCCTTGTTGAGGAAGCCGAAGTTGCCGGAGCGGTAGCGGGCATCGGGCAGTGTGCCCTGCTGGGTGAGGGCCTTGCGCTCGCGGAGGCCTTCGTAGTTGAACATGAAGAACAGCTTGTTCTTGCCGTTGTAGAGTTTGGGGATCAGCACGGGTCCGGAGAAGGTGCCGCCGAACTGGTTGCGCTTGAAGGGCGGGTTGGGCTGGTTGGCGGGGGCAAAGAAGTTCTTGGCATCGAAGTAGGAGTTGCGGAGGAACTCGAAGGCAACGCCGTGGTACTGGTTGTTGCCCGACTTCGTGGAGACGTTGATCTGTGCGATGGCACGGCCGTATTCGGCCGAGAAGAGACCGCTTTCGACTTTGAACTCCTGGAGCGCGTCGATGGAGGGCAGGAAGAGGTAGGTGTTGAAATTGGGGTCGGTGTTTTCCATGCCGTCGAGCGCGTAGTGGTTATAGTGCACGCGCTGGCCGGCGACGTTGAGGGCGAACTGGTTGCGGGCGCCGCCCATGCGCTGCTGTCCCTGGGAGGAAGCCGGGCCGTTGGTAGTGGCGCCAGGAATCAGCGAAGCGAGTTGGAGGTAGTTGCGGCCGTTCAGCGGCAGTTCGACGATGCGCTTGTTCTCGATGACCGTACCGACCGAAGTGGACTCGGTTTCAAGGACAGGGGCGCCGCCGGTGACTTCGATGGTCTCGGCGACATTGCCCACCGCGAGTGCGAAGTTGATGGTGGCCACCTGGCCGACCTGCAGTTCGACGTTGGTACGGGATTGGGCCTGGAAGCCCTGCATCTCGACCCGGACGGTGTAGAGGCCGGGAATGAGAGCGGGGGCCGAATAGAGGCCAGACTCGTTGGTTTTGAGGTTGCGGGTAAAACCGGTGGCTGGGTTACTGATGATTACGTTCGCTCCGGAGACGACAGCACCGGAGGCATCGGCCACCGATCCGCTGATTTCACCGTTACCGGCCTGACTGAAGGCGAGGGAACACGCAAGGAAAAGGGCAGCAAGGCCCTGGATTGTTTTCGACATAGAAAGCCCCGTTACAGGATTGGGAAGATACTATCAGAATCCGCGCGCGTAAGGTAGGGCTAGTATGAACAGTAATGGATCCATTTGCCTCGCTGTTGACTCTGCCGGTTGAGGAACTGGCGCGCCGGGCGCGGACGCGCTTCCGGTTGGTGGCCGATAACCCAACGCTGCTGGCAGACTTTGCCTGTTCGATCGCCGATGAGATCCAGCGGGCCTTGCAGGAAGGGCGGCCGGCGCGGCTGATTCTGCCGGTGGGCCCGGTGCGGCAGTATCCGCTGCTGGTGGAGATCACGAATCGCGAGCGGTTGTCGTGGCGGCACGTGCATGTCTTCCAAATGGACGAGTTTCTGGACTGGCAGGGGCGGCCGATTCCGGAGTCGCACCCACTGAGCTTTACGGGGTATCTGAAGCGGGAGTTGTTCGGGAAGATCGACGCGGATTTGCGCATGCCGGAGGAGAACCACGTGGTGCCGCATCCATTCCGGATTGACGAGTTCAGTGAACGGCTAACTTTCGTGGGTGGGGCCGATGCCTGTTTCGGGGGGATTGGGTATCACGGGCATGTGGCGTTCAATGAGCCGTGGGTGTCGCGCTGGAACCGTGTGAGTGTGGAGATGCTGCGCGAGTCCCTGACGCGGGTGCTGCCGTTGGGGGATGACTCGATTGTGGTGCAGAGCATCCACTCGGCGGGCGGGAACTCGCATGCGATTCCACCGATGGCGGTGACGTGCGGGATGCGGGACATATTGGCATCGCGGCGGATCCGTCTGTATTGCGCGGCGGGGGAGCGGCACCGGGCCATCTTCCGGATTGCGGTGGCGGGCGAGGTGAGCGCGGAGTATCCGGCGACCTTGGTGCAGGGGCACCCGGATGCGGAGATCGTTACCGATGAAGCGACGGCCGCGCCGGTGGAGGTGGGGCTACGGTGAGGGGCACGAGGCCGCTTTCTTCGGACATGCGTTTGAGCTGACCGCAGGCGGCGAAGATATCCAGGCCGCGGGGTTTGCGGACAAAGCAGGGCAGGCTGCGACGCACGATGGCCTGGAAGCTGGCGACGCGTTCGGGGGTGGGGCGTTCGAAGGGTATATCGGGGCCGGGGTTGAGGGCGATGAGGTTGACCTTGGCGCGGAGGTTGCCCAGCAGGGTGACGACGCGGCGGGCATCGGCATCGGTATCATTGACGCCGCCGAGCAGGACATACTCGAACGTGAGGTGCTCCCAGGAGCGTAGGGGGTAGGATTTGCAGGCGGCCATCAGATCCTTAAGGTGATACTTCTTGGTGATGGGCATGATCTGGCGGCGCTGGTCCTCGTAAGAGGCATTGAGGGAGATAGCAAGTTTGGGACGGATAGGCTCCCGGCCGAGTTCTTCGATCTTGGGGATGATGCCGGAGGTGGACAGGGTGAGGCGGCGTTCGGAGAGGCCGACGCCGTGTTCGTCGACAAGGATGCGGGTGGCCTGGAGGACGTTCGGGAGGTTGAGCAGCGGCTCGCCCTGGCCCATCATGACGACGTTGAGTTTCTGCAGGTCGGCGGCAAGGCCGTTGTCGGCGGCGACGTAGAGGATCTGGCCGATGATCTCGCCGGCCGTAAGGTTGCGCTCCAGGCCGAGGCGGGCGGTGAGGCAGAACTGGCAGTTGACCGGGCAGCCCACCTGGCTGGAGATGCAGAAGGTGTGGCGGTCGCCCTCGGGCATGAGGACGGTTTCGACGCTGCGGCCGTCGTGGAGACCGAGCAGGTAGCGGCGGGTGCCATCGACGCTGCGGAAGTCTTGTAGAGGGGTGGGGAGGCCGAAAGGAACGGCGGTGAGCTTCTCGCGCCAGGGGGCGGGGAGCGCGGTGATGGCGGTTACGTTGGCGACACGCTGGTGATACAAGGCTTCATACACCTGGCGGGCGCGGAAAGGGGGGACAGGGGCGCCCGTAAGCTGTTCTAACAAGGCGTGAATGGCGGCTGTGTCGAGCCCGACCAGCGTGGGCGTCATACTCCCAGTGTAGCGGGGCCTGCACGTTACAATGAAGGTAACCAAATGCAAAGTCCTCCCCGCACGGAGAACGTGCGCTCTGAACTCCTGCCGAATGGCATAACCGTGGTATCCGAGCAGATGCCACATGTCCGGTCCGTCGCGGTCGGGATATGGGTGAACGCCGGGTCGCGGCATGAAACGGCGAAGCAGAACGGCATCGCGCACTTCATTGAGCACATGCTGTTCAAGGGAACGGCGAACCGGTCGGCGGAAGATATCGCTCGCGAGACCGATTCGCTGGGCGGCAACATGGACGCGTTCACGTCGAAGGAACTGGTTTGCTACAGCGCGAAGATGCTGGACCAGCACCTGGGGCAGGGATTCGACATCCTGGCGGACCTGGTGTTGAACCCGCTGTTCCGGCCGGAAGACGTGGAGAAGGAGAAGGGCGTCATCCTGGAAGAACTGAAGATGGAGGTGGACAACCCGGAGTACCTGGTACACGACCTGTTCACGAACAGCTTCTGGGGCGGGCACGCGATCGGTCGGCCGATTCTGGGGACGAAGGCGACGATCAAAAGCTTTAATCCGGTGAATCTGCGGGCGTATTACGAGCAGATGTACGAGCCGGGTCGGATGGTGATTGCGGCGGCGGGCAATGTTACGCATGAGCAGTTCGTGGAGCTGGTGCGGAAGTACTTCGGGCACCTGCGGCGGCGGGAATCGGCCGAGCCGGAGGTGGCGCCGGTGGCACAGGCGCCGCTGATTCTGAAGAACAAGCGGAGCCTGGAGCAGGTGCAGGTGTGTCTGGGAGTGCCGTGCAATCCGCTGACGCATCCGATGCGGTATCCGTCGTACGTGCTGGCGACGGTGCTGGGCGGGAGTATGAGCTCGCGGCTGTTCCAGAACATCCGAGAGAAGCGCGGGCTGGCCTATTCGGTGTTCAGCGAGCAGTACATGTACCGGGATAGCGGCGTGCTGTCGGTGTTTGCGGGGACGTCTCTGGTGCATGTGCCGGAGATGTTGAAGGTGACGCTGAACGAGTTCCGGTCGTTGAAGGAGACGCCGGTGCCGGAGGACGAACTGCGGCGGTCGAAGGACAACTTGAAGGGGTCGCTGATGCTGGCGCTGGAATCGACGTCGAGCCGGATGTCGCATATAGCGCGGCAGCAGATATTCTATGGGCGGTTCGCGACGATGGACGAGATTATCGATAACATTGAAGCCGTGCGGGCCGAGCAGTTGCAGCAGTTGGCGAATGATTTCTTCCAGCCGGAGCGGATCGGGTTGACGATATTGGGGCGGCTGGGGGGATTCCAGGTGGAGCGGGGGGATTTGGTCTGCTGACGGGGCGGCTTGGGTTCGGATCTGTGTTTATCCGTGTTTATCGGTGGCCAATCCAAAGCGTGAGAGTCTTCGATGGGGATAGGCACTTTATTATAAGGGCCACGGATGAACACCGATGTTTTGATGAGTTGACTGAGCGGGTGCTGGGTGCTGTTTTTGAGGTGTCCAATACGCTGGGGGCGGGGTTTCTGGAGAAGGTCTACCAGCGGGCTCTACTCCATGAACTCCACCTTCGGGGTATACGGGCTGCCGCCGAAGTTTCATTTGGAGTGACTTACAAGGGGCATCGGGTGGGGGAGTACTTTGCGGACATTGTGGTGGAGGATGTGCTGGTGGTGGAGTTGAAGTGTACCGAGCGGCTATCCAACGAACATTTGGCGCAGTGCCTCAACTACTTGCGAGCCTCGGGCCGGGCGCTGTGCCTGCTTGTCAATTTTCAGAGACCACGGGTTGAGTGGAAGCGCGTCGTGTTCGGCTAACTAAGCGGACAGGCCGGCGGATTCTATCTTCTCCAGGTGTTCGAGGGCGAGTTGGGCGGCCTTCTGGCCAGCGCTCTTCTTGGAGAAGCCCTCGGCGCGGGTGGAGATTTCCTTGCCGACGCGGACCTCGACGGTGAATACCTTGGAGTGTTCGGGGCCCTGTTCGCGAACGATGGAATAGCGCGGGGTGGGCAGTTTCATGCGCTGGGTGGTTTCCTGGAGCGAACTCTTGTAGTCACAGACCTTGGCTTCGCCATCGCCGCCGCCGGAGAGGAACTCGGCGATGATGTGGCTGGCGATGAAGGTGCGGACCACTTCGATGCCGCCGTCCATGTACATGGCGGCGATGAGGGCTTCAAAGGCATTGGCGAGGAGCGCACGTTTGGAGCGGCCGCCGCTCATTTCCTCGCCTCTGCCGAGCAGGAGGTACTCGCCTAAGCCGAGCAGGTCAGCGGCTTCGTAGAGTTTCTGGGCACTGACGAGGTGGGCCTTGCGTTTGGAGAGGCCGCCTTCGGACATGGCTGGATACAGGCGCACCAACTGCTCGGCAACGAGAAACCCCAGCACGGAGTCTCCGAGGAACTCGAGTTGCTCGTTATCCTCGGTGACTCCGGTGCTGGGGAGCTGTTTTTCGAAGCGATAGGATTTGTGGCTGAGTGCGCGTTCCAGCAGACTCCTGTCCCGAAACTGATAGCCGATTTCGGTTTCGAGGAGTGCCAGCTTATCGTTCATCAAAAGCTACTTCTTGGTCTTGGCCTGGACCGCGCGATTCTTTTCGTTCTGGGCGACCTGCTTGACCTGCGGATGAGCGTCGGCAGCGGCGATGACCTTATCGAGGTAAGCGATAGCGTCGTCGTATTTGCCGCCGTTGTTGAGGGCCTGGCCGAGGCGGACCATGGTGGCCGGATCGCCGTTGAGTTCGACGGCGGTCTTGTACTCGGCGGCCGCGACGTCGTACTTCTTACGGACGTTGGCGATCATACCGAGCGATTCGTGCTGCTGGGCTTCAAAGTCCTTCTTGGCCTGGGCCCACTGCTCGTCGGTCATCTGGGGATTCATCTTCTGGGCGGTTTTGAGGGCCTCGCCGGCGTCCTTGGCGAGCTTTTCGGCGTTGGTGAGGCGTTCTTCCTTGTCGAGATCATTCTCGCGGACGCGCTGGGCGATGGCGCGGGACATCATGAGCATGACGGGGTAGGACTTGGGGTCGGCCTGGAGGGTGCGCTCGCCGTAGATGATGAGTTTTTCGAAGTCGCCCTTCTGCTGCGCGGCGTCGGTGGCCATCATCAGAGCGAAGGTCTTGAATTCGGTGTCGGCGAACTTGGTGAGGAGGTTCTCGACGGCGGCGATACGGCCATCGGGATCCTGGGCATTCTGGATCGCCATGAGGGCATCCACTTCTTTTTGCGATTTCGGCTTCTGGGCCCACGCGCTGGTGGCGAGCAGGACAGCCGCGGCGATCGTCAAAACCTTCTTCATCATGAGCTCCTTCGTACGGATGGGTGGTGAACCCTGTCCGGTTATTGTGTTTTGCGGCGGAAGGCTCCAGCCAGGCCCTTTTCCGCGGTTTGGCGGGCTAGGGTGGAGGCTCCGTCGACCGCCATGGCGGCCTTATAAAAATCAGTGGCTTTCGGGGCTTCGCCCACAATGTCCGCCAATCTGCCAAGGTACACCAAACACCAGCCCTTTGTCGCAGCGTCGGGGCCGAGGTCGAGGCTTTTCTGGAAGAGGCGCTCGCCCAGTTCGGGGTCATTCTCGCGGATGGCGACGCGGGCAAGGCCGTAGTAAGCCTTGGCCTGGAGGGGTTTGTCGTCCGTTTTGGCGACGATATCGAGGAAGGCTTTGCGGGCTTCGGCGAGTTGTTTGCCTTCGTACAGGGCTTCGGCGTCTTCGAGGAGTTTGGCGACGCCGGTGGGGGCTTCGGGTTGCGGGGCGGGCGCGGTTTTCGCCCGGCGGATGGTGGCGGTGGAGGCGAACTGGACGCGCTCGAGGCGTTTATCTTCTTTCTTAGTA
>JAEUQF010000451.1 GCA_016789745.1 Bryobacterales bacterium | reverse complement strand
AACATCGACCAGGTGCTGCAAACCGGCTACCTCACCCGCGAACGCTTCCTCGCCGCCTGGATCATTCTCTTCCTGCTCCCCGGCCTCTACCTGCTCGGCTTCCTCCGCATGGAAGGCATCAAACGCGACGAAACCGTCGGGGTGGCGCGCGCCATCATCGGCGCCGTCTTCCTCATCTTCTCGGTCAGCCTCATCCCTGGCATGTTCGGTGGCAAGCTTGGCGAACTCGACGCCTATGTCCCGCTTGCCTCCGAAAGCAGCTTCGGCGCCAACAACACCGGCGGCGTCGAAAAGCTCGCCTGGATGAAAAACCAGTACAAGGAAGCCATCGCCAAAGCCAAGGCCGAAAACAAGCTCGTCCTGGTCAACTTCACCGGCTACGCCTGCACCAATTGCCACTGGATGAAGGCCAACATGTTCCCGCGCACCGAGGTCGCCGCCGCGCTCAAGGATCTTGTCCTGGTCGAACTCTACACCGATGGCACCGATGCCGACTCGGAGAAGAACCAGGATCTGCAAAACTCCAAGTTCAACACCGTCGCCATTCCCTTCTACGCCCTGCTCGATGGCGAAGAGCGCGTCGTCGCCACCTTCCCACGCCTCACCAAGGACACGAAAGAGTTCGTCGCTTTCCTCCGGACTGGAACCACGCCCGGCACCCAAACCGCGTCCGTCCAATAGCTATCCCTGTCTACCTCCGAGGGCCGGTTTGTCCTATTCCTTACTGCCGGCCTTCGCGCTATCCCTGACGTTTTCACCCCCCAAATCGGTACCAATTCTCCGTTTCCGGATTTTGTCCTAACAGGCAAACTCAAATCATCCAAGCGGCGCTGCTAAGTAAGCCGCGAGGCCAACTAACAAACAAAACGGAAACAGGAGCTTTCAAATGAAACAGGTGTGGTGTGTCTTAACGCTGGGTGTGACGATGCTGGCCTCCGCGAACGCGTCGGTTGTAACCATCTCTTCTCTCGGTTCGGCGGCCGATGCCAACGAATCCAACTCCATGGGCCCCACCATCGTCATCCCTCGCAACCTCGGCTGGGCCCCCGCCGTCGCCGGCTCGGAATGGGTGAGTTACGGCGCCACGGGTGACCCCAACGCCCCCGGTTACTTCATGCCCGCCAACGGCACTATCGTCAGTTTCTTCGATTCCTTCTTCCTCGCCGGTTCGCCCCTCAGCGGCTCGGTTACTATCCGCGCCGATGATTCTACCTCTCTTTGGCTGAACGGCTTCAAGTTGCTCGATGAGGCCGCTACTTCGGGTAATACCTATACCCGGTGTTCCGATATCCCCGTCGGCTGCCTCGAATCCACCACCGTTACCGTCGACCTCACGCCCCACCTCCTCCAGGGCAACAACCAACTCCGCTTCGACGTGGCCCAGCGCAACAGCATCAGCTTCGGCCTCAGCTACGCCGGAACCGCCGACAGTGCGCCCTCCAACAGCGATGTCCCCGAACCGGCCACCTTCGCCCTCATCGGCGCCGGCCTCATCGCTCTCCGCCTCATCCGCAAGTAATGGTACGAAAAGCCGCTAAGAAACGGTACATCCTATAGGCCCAGGTCCCAGCTCCGGCTGGGACTATCTCATTTCTGAATTGAGACTCCAGATCCAGCCTCGCGTTCAAGCTCATTTTCCAGAATGAGCATGTCACCTGAGTGTCGCGGACACAACGGAATCACTAAGAGGAGCTCATTATGAAAAGTAAGTTATTAGGTCTGGCGCTGCTAAGTCTCACCGGCCTCGGCTCGGTACAGGCTGCTGTCCTCGGAATTGCCTCCCAGGGCACCGCCGTCGACCCCAACGAAAGCAACAACGCCGCCGCCACCACCATCGTTATCGCCCCCAACGGCGGTTGGGCTCCCGCGCTGCCCGGCTCCAGCTGGGTGAGCTATGGCCTGACGGGCGACCCCAACACCCCCGGTTACTTCATGCCCGCCAACGGCACCATCGTCGCTTTCTTTGACAGCCTTCTGGTAAGTGACCCCGTGCTGTCCGGCACCATCACTGTCCGTGCCGACGACTCCACCTCCCTCCTGATCAACAACCAACTCGTCTTTAACGAAGCCACCTTCGTCAACAACGGCTATAACATCTGCTCGGACTTCGCCCCCGGTTGCCTCGTCTCCACCCAGTTGACCGTCAACATCGCCCCATTCCTGCAGCAGGGTAACAATATCTTCCAGTTCAACGTCGCCCAGCGCAATAGCATCAGTTTCGGCCTCAACTACGTCGGCGAGGTTACCACCGGCCAGGTGCCCGAACCCAGCACCTACGCCCTCATCGGCAGCGCGCTGCTCGGCCTCGGCATCCTCCGTCGTCGTCGCGCCTAAAGCCTGGTCCAGTCCGAAAGGGGTTCGCGACACCTCTCGAGAACAACAAAGACCCTCGGAGCCTACTCCCGCTCCAGAGGGTCTTTCCCTTTTTTGGCCGATACTGCGCGATGATAAATGTATGCGCTGGGCCTGTGGCGTTCTCTTGAACTGCCTTCTGCTTTTCCCCCTCCTGCTGTGCGCTCAGATGAAGCTCACCGTCCGTCAACTCGGCAACTTCATCGAATCGTCCATCAAACTGAAGCACGAGGACCGCCGCCTGGCTGAGTACCTTCGCAAGGTCGTTCTCACCGAGCGCCTGGATGACCGCACCATCGAAGTCTGGCAAGGCCTCGGTGCCGGACCCAAAACCGTCGAAGCCCTCCGTGTCATCGCCGGCGCCTCCGCCGCCTTACCCAAACCCGTCGCTGCCGGCCCCAAACCTCCGCCCGTCGTCATCCCTCCCCCCTCCGCCGAAGACCAGCAGCGCGTCCTCGACGCCGTCCGCAACTACGCCCTCTCCTACACCAAGCGCCTCCCCGACTTCATCTGCACCCAGGTCACGCGCCGCTACGGCGACCCCTCCGGCCTTGAATTCTGGCAGACTCTCGATACAATCACCGAACGCTTGACCTACTTCGAACAAAAGGAAGAATACAAGGTTATCCTCGTCAACGGCCGCCCCATGGACATTGAGCACGACAAACTCGGCGGCAGCACCTCCAGCGGCGAGTTCGGCTCCATGATGCGCGAAATCTTCGAGCCCGAATCGGAAACCACCTTCAAATGGGAACGCTGGGCCACCCTCCGCGGCCGCCGCACCCACGTCTACACCTACCGCGTCACCACACCGAAGTCCAAATACCGCGTCACCTACGAACGCAGCCAGAGCATCATCTCCGGCTATCGAGGCCTCATCTATGTCGATGCCGACTACCAGACCGTCTCCCGCATCCTCATGGAACTCGACGATATCCCCGTCTCGTTCCCTGTCCAGCAAGTGAAGCTCGTCCTCGACTACGACTTCGTCAAAATCGGCGAGAGCGAACACGTCCTCCCCCTCCGCGCGGAAATCCGCTCCAGGGAAGGGAAGAACCTCGTGAAAAACGAAGTCGAGTTCCGCCTCTACCGTAAGTTCGGTGCCGATGCCGTTATCAAGTTCGATACACCCGAACCGCTCCCGACGGACGCCTTGGAAGAAAAGCCCGCGCAACCCGTTACGCCTCCCGCCAAGCCGTAACAACTGTTACCCCGCGGTAACATCCTTTACGGCCCGCAAACCGCTCTCAACCAGTGCGGATTGCTACCCTCCTCCTTAGAGAAACGCTTCCAAGGGGGAACTTACCATGCTCGCTGCCTGGTTCCTGGCCAGCTACCTGCTGTCCACCGCCTTCGGCCAGATCACCGGCGAACTCCGCGGCCTGATCTCCGATCCCACCGGCGCCGCCGTGCCCGCCGCCTCCGTCACCCTCATCAGTAAGGAAACCGGCGAGAAACGCCAGTTCTCCGCCGACCCCGAAGGGCGCTATGCGTTCCCCCTACTCAAGGTCGGCGACTACCGCCTGGAAGTCGAAGCCGCCGGCTTCCGCCGCTCCGTGTCCGACGCCCCGGTCCGCAGCGCCGAGATCATCGCCGTTAACTTCACCCTGGAAGTCGGCCAGGTCAACGAGCAGGTTGTTGTAACTGATGCCGTCAGCCAGTTAGATACCCAAAGCGCCCAACTCCAGGAATCCTTCGACGCCCGCAAAGTCCAGGAAATCCCCGTTGCCCGCAATCCCAATAACATCGCCGCCACTCTCCCCGGCATCGTCCCGGCGCCCGGCGGCTTTAACTCCGGCAGCTTCATTACCAACGGCAACCGCGCCCGCGCCAATAACATCACCATCGATAACATCACCGCTACCGATGTCTCCAGCGGCGGCACCGGCTCCACCAACAACGGCCCACTCAACTTCAGCTCCATCCGCGAAGTCAAAATCATCACCAATTCCTTCAGCGCTGAGTTCGGCCGCAACTCCGGCGCCCAAGTTCAATACATCACCAAGTCCGGCACCAACGACTTCCACGGCGAACTCTACGAGTTCTTCCGCAACGACAAACTCAACGCCCGCGACTTCTTTGACACCAGCGGGAAGGCTCCCGTAACCCGTTACAACCAATTCGGCGGCGTCTTCGGCGGCCCGTTGATCCGCAACAAAACCCACTTCTTCGTGGCCAGCGAACTCGCCCTCGTCCGCGGTGCCGGTGGTGCCCGAATCGCCCAAGTGCCTACCGCCGCTATGCGTGCCGCCGTCACTGACCCCACCTCCCGCAGGCTGCTCGAACAATATCAACTCCCCGCCGCCCAGAATGAACTCGCCAACTTCGGCACCGTCCAGCAATCCTCCCCCAACCTCACCGACTTCTACCAGTGGTCCGCCCGCCTCGATCACCAACTTACCGCCAAAGATACACTTTGGGGCCGCATCGGTCGCGCCCAGAATGACGGCACCGCCGCCGCAACTACCTTCATCGGTACCAACCTCGCTAACTTCGGCTTTGCTTCCACCAACGCCATTTACTCCGCCAACCTCAACGAAACCCATATCTTCACGCCTAACCTGCTCAACGAAGTCCGCGCCGGCTTCGGACGCACCTCTCCTGTCTTCAGCATCGACACCACCGCCCCCCTCGGCCCCCGGATCGCCTTCGCCAACGGCCAGATCGCTTCCTTCGGCCCCACCGAAAACGGGCCACAGGGCCGCATCCAGAACACCTACCAGATCGGCGACACTCTCACCTGGGTCCGCGGCGCCCATAACGTCAAAGCCGGCGGCGACTTCTTCCGCTATCAACTGAACAGCTTCTTCGACCTCCAGAACCGCGGCGTCTACACCTTTCTCAACTGGGATGACTTCGCCAATGGACGCCCCAGCGCCTTCGTCCAACGCATCGGCAACACCGTCCGCGGCAACCGCACCTGGCTCGGCGGGTTCTTCGTCCAGGACGACTTCCGTCTCACCCCCCGCCTCACCCTCAACCTCGGCTTCCGCTACGAACTCTATGGCGCCACCACCGAAGTCAACAACCTCACCTCCAACCTCAACCTCGATTGCCGCGAGAGCCTCGGCGCCGCCGGCACCGGGCCCCTCGGCTGCTTCACCGTCGGCGGACCCATCACCGCCACCAACCGCTACGCCCAACCCCGACTCGGCATCGCCTGGAATCCCCGCGGCGGCAAAACCGTCCTCCGCGCCGGCTACGGCCTGGTCGCCGACTTCAACTTCCTCAACCCCATCACTAACCAACGCGCCCTGGTTCCCTACGCCGTCAACGCGCAACTGAACGGCATCGGCCAGTTCACCGGCGGCAATTCCTTCGCCAACCTCGTGGCCGGGACCTCCACGCTCCAACAGACCTCATTCGCCCAAGTCGGCCGCATCCGCACCGACTGGCTCAACTTCAGCGACATCAACCCGGTCATCGACCCCAAACTCGCCAACCCTCAAGTGCACTCCTGGAGTCTCAGCCTGCAGCGCGAACTGCCCCAGAACTTCGTCCTCAAACTCGCCTACGTCGGCACCAAGGCCAACTACCTCCAGCGCGCCCGCCAGATCAACCTCAACGCCAACCGCCCCCAGCCCGCCACCTCCCTCGAAGACGAAGCCGCCCGCCTCTCCCAGTTCCAGCAATCCTTTGCCGCTATGACCGGCGGCCCCACCGCATTCAGCTCCCGCACCGACCGCCGCTTCAACATCGTCAACCTGTTCGATAACTCCGCCAACTCCAACTTCCACGCTCTCGAAGTTCTGGCGCACCGCCCCTTCAAAGGCGGCTACAGCCTCCAATTCGCCTACACCTGGTCGAAGTCCATCGACGATGTCTCTGATTCCCTCCTCGGTGTCCCCAACGACTCCACCCTCCTGCAGAACCCCCTCGACCTCCGCGGCAATCGCGGCCTCTCCGGCTTCGATGTCCCCCACCGCGTCGTCCTCACCCACGTCTGGGAACTGCCCTTCGGCAAAGGCATCACCAACCCGGTGCTCGGCAAACTCGTCCGCGGCTGGGGCATGTCGGGCATCTCCAGTTGGCGCGCCGGCTTCCCCATCACGTTTGAAGCCGGACCCCGACTCGGCGTCCAGACGATCTCGCTGATCACCGTCGGAGGCATTCTCCGGCCCAATGCCACCGGTCCTGTCAACTTCCAACCTGCTCCGGCCGGTTCCGCCGGCGCACCCAACGGCCTCAACGCCGACCCGGTCGCCAACCGCCGCATCGCCACCTACGCCGAATCGCTTGGCCTCAGCCAGCCTCTGCTCGGCAACGTCGGCACCCTCGGCCGCAGCACCAATCGCCTCAACGGCCTCGCCCAGTTCGATTGGAATGCCTACAAGCGCTTCGAGATCACCGAACGCGTTAACCTGCAGCTGCGCTGCGAGATCTACAACGTCTTCAACCACCACGCGTTTCAGGACGTGAACCGCAACATCTCGAATCCGGCGTTTGGCCAATATACGACGGTGGCCCAGTCGCAGCGGATCTTCCAACTGGCGGGTGTGCTGCGCTTTTAGCGGGCCGTACTCCGATCAGCGGAAGTAGCCGTTAACGTCGATGATCAAGTCCGTCGCGTCGGTGGTGAGCCGCCGGTGCGACCCAATCTGCCATGCTACCGTCCACCCAATGCGCAACAAAGCCGCCAGCAACTGCCTCGCCTTGACCGCTCGCCGATGCCCCATCTCAGGCTATGGAAAAGATTCTGGCTAGTGGCTCCGGAACCTGTTCGCCGTGGTCCAGACAGTCCGCCGCAACGCGCAGCGCCAACGCCCTCACGGCCCCGATTGCTTCCTCACGGGATTGGCCGTACACCATGACGCCCGGCATCGACGCAACATCGGCCCACCAGTGCCCATCCTCCTCGCGGCCAACGGTGATCGGAATCGAGTCCAGCGTTCCTGTGGTCATGTGCTCCGCTCGTCTTGAGTATATCTTCCCCTCGCGTTGGGGGCCCAGTGGCTAAACTGAAACTTGATCCCCTTCCATCCCCTCACCCGTAATCCCCACCTCCAAACCATCCTCGGCGCCTTCTGGCCCCGTCCCTTCGATCCCACCACCTTCCCCGTCACCTCCCACTGCTTCGATTCCGACACCGGCACCCGCGTCCTCCTCCACTCCCAAACCCCGCGCACCCCGCCCAACGGCGCCCTCCTTCTCCTGCACGGCCTCGAAGGCTCCAGCAACGGCGGCTACATGCGCAGTGCCGCTCACGCCGCACTCACCGCCGGCTACGCCGTCCATCGCCTCAACACCCGTGGCTGCGGCGGCACCGAAGCCCTCACCAACACCCTCTATCACGCCGGCCTTACCACCGACGCCCGCTTCGTCCTCGAACACCTACGCCAAGCCAACCCCCAACTCCCGCTGTTCGCCGCCGGCTTCTCCCTCGGCGCCAACATGATCCTCAAACTCGCCGGCGAACTCGGCCCCGCGGGCCCCCAACTGCTCAACGGCATCATCGCCGTCAGCGCCCCCATCGACCTCCATGCCTGCGCCCTCGCCCTCTGCGAGCCCCGCTGCCGCCTCTACCAGGAACGCTTCGTCCGCTTCATGTCCGCACGCCTCCGCCGCCGCCACCAACTCCGCCCCGAACTCTTCGCCCTCGACAAGCTGAACGGCATCCGCAGCGTCTATGAGTTCGATGACCGCATCACCGCCCCCTTCTTCGGCTTCGGCACTGCACAAAACTACTACGCCACCCAATCCTGCGGCCTCTTCCTGCACGCCATCCGGATCCCCACCCTTCTGCTCCACGCCCAGGACGACCCCATGATCCCCTTCCACGTCTACGACCGCGACGTCTTCCGCACCAACCCGCACCTCACCCTCGTCACTCCCGAACACGGTGGGCATGTAGGCTTCCTCGCCCGCAACCACCCTCGCTTCTTCGCCGACACCCTGATTTGTCATTGGATGCACTCCATCGGGAACAACCGCCCCACTTCTCTCGTCTTGTAACCAGACACATGCACGCACGTGCTTCATTTTGGGAGGCGGCCCTCGTCGCCCTCGGCTCTCTGCGCGCCAACAAGCTGCGCAGCTTCCTCACTCTTTTGGGCATCATCCTCGCCACCTCCACCCTCATCGCCGTCATGGCCCTCATCCACGGCATGGACGTCTACGTCGCCACCGCCGTCTCCGACATGGGCGCCAACGGCTTCCGCGTCGTCCGCATGGCCTTCCTCGGCAACTGGGATCCCAAAAAGTTCCTCGAATTCCAACGCAAGAACCCCCAACTCAGCCCCGAAGAGTTCGAGTTCCTCCGCGCCAACGCCACCATGATCCGCGCCATCGGCATGACGGCCAATCGCCAGGCCCGCGTCTCCCACGCCTCCACCAGCCTGCTCGGCGTCAGCCTCCAGGGCGCCACCCCCAGTGTCCTGGAAATCTCCAACATCCAGCCGCTCTACGGCCGCATGTTCACCGATGCCGAAAACCGCCGCAAGATGCCCGTCGTCTTCATCGGCAACGACCTCCGCGAGTCCTTCTTCCCCAACACCGACCCCGTCGGCAAACGCATCGAAATCGAAGGCCGCCCCTACGAAGTCGTCGGCGCCGCCAAGAAACTCGGCAGCGTCTTCGGCCAGTCCCGCGACAACTTCGTCGTAATCCCCGTCGAAACCTACTTCAAGAGCTACGGCTCCCGCCAGGGCATCTCCTACGTCGCCGATTCCACCGGCTACGGCACCCTCTTCCAGGCCCAGGACGAGATCCGCATGCTCCTCCGCGCCTGGCGCAAAATGGGCCCCCGTCAGGAGGACAACTTCGCGGTCCTCTCCTCCGATAGCTTTGTCCAACTCTGGGAGCGGCTCACCGCCGCCATCGCCGCCACAGCCATCGCCGTCGTCTCCGTCTTTATGGTCGTAGGCGGAGTTGTCATCATGAACATCATGATGGCCGTCGTGACCGAGCGCACCCGCGAGATCGGTATCCGCAAGTCGCTCGGTGCCCGCCGCGCCGACATCCTCCAACAATTCCTCGTCGAATCGGCGCTGCTGGCGGCCTCCGGAGGCATCGCCGGCGTGCTGCTCGCCTGGCTGCTCGCCGTCGCCGTCCGTACCTTCACCCCCGTCCCCATGGCTATGCCTCTTACGGCCGTATTCGTCGGCGTCGGCCTCTCCACCATCGTCGGCCTATTCTTCGGCATCTACCCCGCCAGCCGCGCCGCCAAACTCGATCCGATCGAAGCGCTGAGGGCCGAACGATGACCGGCGGCGGCTACCTCTCGGCAATCGGACTGGCCTTCGATGCCATCCGCGCCCATAAACTCCGCGCCGTGCTCACCACCCTCGGCGTCATTATCGGTACTTCCACCATCATCGGCGTCGGCTCCATCCTTGCTGGCTTCGATGGCGCCATCACCAACATGCTCCGCAGCATGGGTGGCAATACGCTGCTTGTCTTCAAGTTCCGCATCGGGGTCCGTGTCGGCGGACTTAGCGCCGAAGAGCGCGTCCGCAAACCCCTCACCCTCGATAACGCCCGCGCCATCGCCGAACGCTGTCCGTCGGTCGAACACGTCAGCCCCTATCTGTTCCCGCCCTGGAACATGATCCACGTCGCCAAATACAAAGGCCAGGACTACTACCAGCTCGACATCGGCGGCACCGAAGAAGGCTACGCCTCCGGTGGCGACCAGGAAATGATGGCCGGCCGCTTCTTCACCGACATCGAAAACCGCCACCGCATCCCCGTCGCCGTCATCGGTGAAGACGTCTACAAAGCGCTGTTCTCCAACGTCGACGCCATCGGTAAAAGCCTGGAACTCGACGGCCATCACTTCACCATCGTGGGCGTCATGAAGCGCCCATCCTCGTCCCCGCCAGGCGATACCGACGGCCGTGTCCTGCTGCCCTACTACACCATGCGCAAGGTGTTTCCCTCAGCTCGCGAACACATGCTGGTGGTGTTCGCCAAGTCCGGCAAGATCATGCAGGCGGCCGACGAAATCCGCGGCGTCATGCGCACCGAACGCCGTGTCCCGAACGACAAGCCCGACGACTTCTTCATCTCCAGCGCCGAACAAATGGTCGAGGATTTCCGCAAATTCACGTCCATGACCGCGCTCGTCATGATCGTGCTCTCTTCCATCGGCCTGCTCGTCGGCGGCATCGGCGTCATGAACATCATGCTCGTCTCGGTCACCGAACGCACCCGGGAAATCGGGGTCCGCAAAGCCGTCGGCGCGCGCCGCCGCGACATCATCATGCAGTTCCTCACCGAAGCCGTCGTCCTCACCGGACTCGGCGGCCTCATCGGCATGCTGCTTGGCTATGCCATCTCCATCGCCGCGCGTATGTTGTTCCCGAACCTGCCCACCGCCGTGCCCATCTGGGCCGTATCGCTGGGCGTCATCGTCTCGGTCGGCATCGGTATCTTCTTCGGTATCTGGCCCGCCAATAAGGCCGCCCGGCTCGATCCGGTGGAGGCGCTTCGCTACGAATAGCGCGCCGCACCCTCGCGATGCCACGCCAGCGCGCTGCGCACAATCTCGTCCAGCGACGAATGCTCGGGCTTCCAGCCGAGCACTTTGCCGGCCTTCTCCGCCAGCGCCACCAAGCTCGGCGAATCGCCTTCCCGTCGCGGTCCTTCGATCACCGGCACCGCCATCCCCGATAAGCCCTCTACGGTGCGAATCACTTCCCGCACCGTGTGGCCCTGACCCGTGCCCACGTTCAACGCCGTCGACGCGCCGCCCTGGCTCAGGTAATCGATGCCCAAGACGTGCGCCCGCGCCAGATCCGTCACGTGGATGTAATCCCGAACCGCCGTCCCATCCGGCGACGGGTAGTCCGTCCCGAACACCTGGATGTGCGGCCGCTTCCCTAACGCCGCCAGGATAATCAGCGGAATCAGGTGCGTCTCCGGATTGTGCATCTCGCCAATCGTCCCGGAAGCGTCCGCCCCCGCCGCGTTGAAATACCGCAGCGCCAGTGTCCGCAACCCATGTGCGCTCGAATACCACTGTAGCGCCTGTTCAATAAAGTACTTCGACTCGCCGTAAGGATTGATCTGTACCTTGCGGCTCTCTTCGGGAATCGGCACCACCTCCGGCTCCCCATACACCGCCGCGGTGGAAGAGAACACAATCGGCTTTACACCGCTCTCCACCATCGCATCCAAAAGGTTCAACGTATTGTTGAAGTTATTCCGGTAATACTTGCTCGGCGCCTTCACACTCTCGCCGACAAAAATATAGCCGGCCATGTGAATCACGCCGTCTACGCCGCTTACGGCTTCCTTCACCGCCGCGGCATCGGCCAAGTCCGCCTCAATTAGCGGCCCGAACTGCACCGCCCAACGGTGCCCCATCTCCAGATTGTCAAATACCACCGGAGTGTGTCCGGCTTCAGCCAAGGCCTTGGCCACATGCGAGCCGATGTAGCCGGCCCCGCCCGTCACTAGAATCTTCAAGAAGCGTAGGTTCCCTTCTATTCGAGCTTACTCGTGTTCATAGAGCGCCGACCGGCAACCTTCGTTACCACCCCCAAATCCCATCCGGCGTTATCATATTTCCATAGGAGCTATCTGGATGCGCGGGAAAACCTTCCTCCTCTTATTCACCGCCCTGATCCTCGTCTCCGGCCTCAGCTACGCCGGCTGGCGCTACCTCCAAGCCCCCGACCACAACTGCACCGCCTGCCTTCGCCCCGTCCATCGCAACACCGTCACCAAGGCCCTGGTCAACGGCAAACACAAACAGTACTGCTGCCCCGCCTGTGCCCTCTCCGACCATCAGCAAACCCACGCCACCGTCCAGGTCACCAGCCTCACCGAGTTCACCACCGGCATCACACTCCACCCCGAAACCGCCTTCATCGTGCGCGGCAGCGATCGCACCTCCTGCACCCATCACCAGGCCCCTATCGGCCCCGACAAACAGCCGGTCCACGCCCACTTCGACCGCTGCTCGCCTAGCCTGCTGGCCTTCTCCTCGCGCGAGAAAGCCGTCGCCTTCGCCCGCGAGCACGGCGGCAAGGTCATGCCCTTCGCCGACACTGCCGCCTTCTTCCAGTAGCGTTACTTCGCCGCCTCTACCGATTCGATCGCGATTCCCTTCAATCCCGCCTTCGCCAGAACCTTGCCCTTCACCGTCACACGCTTCTCAATAAACGGCATCAGCTTCGTGTTCGGGTTCTTGTGGTCCATCGCCACCGGCAGATACAGGCTCTTCGTTCGCGCATCGTAGATCGCCAGCGGATTCCCGGCGCGCGCGCAGGCTTCGGCGCAGGTCGCATGCTTCTCGCCGATGCTGTCATGCCCCACGAAACACGCCACATCCACCACCGTCCCGGTCACCGTCGTCACCGCCGTGCCCTTGTGCGGGTCATGCGCCAGCGCCGTCACCGCCATCGTCATCATCACAATCAGTTTCTTCATCGCCCATCCTTGATGTCCGTCAAATACTGCAATTGTTTCGCATCATGCAACCGCCGCCACAGCGCTTCATACTGCCGCTGCTCCATCGGCCGCTTCAACTGAAAATGAAATCCCTTCTTGTCCCCATACTCCAGCTTCGCCCGTTCATACGTGGTCAGCGTCAGTTCGAAACGCCCCGCAGACGCCACATTCTCAATATCCTCGAATCGCCACGTCCGCGATTCCCCCCGCTCCTCCGATTCATACACCACGCCCTCCGCCGTCACCCGCAGCACACCTTCCGACCCTCCGAACCCTTTCCGCAGCTTCACCGGCACCCGCCACAATACAGCCTCCGCCTGCGACGCCACGGCCATCGCCATCCGCTGCCCCAACTGCTCCTTCAACTCCGTTACCCACGGCGTGAACGTCACACCTTCCGCCGCCGCCAACTCAAACTCCCGATCCCGCCCCAACTGCCACCGCTGATCGCGATACGTCAAAACCCGCATCTCCCCCGCGCTCACCCACAACTGCTGCACATCGTCCCACCGTACAGACCAGCTATGCCCCGGCTTTCCCGTCTCCTGATACGTCAACCCGCTCGGCTCCAACGCCAACGTCCCGGCCCCTTCTTTATACAAGTGCGGATGCCGCACCGCCACCTGCCGCTCCGCCGCCGCCGCGCTCATCACCAACACCATCACGCCGATTGCCGCGCGACCATATGCTTCACTTCCGAATGCCATTTCCACACCTCATAAATTGCCGGATACACTACCAGCTCCAACACAAACGACGTGAAGATCCCACCAATCATCGGCGCCGCGATGCGCTTCATCACATCGGCTCCCGCCCCCGTCGACCACAGAATTGGCACGAGTCCCAGAAACATTGTCGCCACCGTCATGAACTTCGGCCGCACCCGCTTTACTGCGCCTTCGTGAATCGCATCCTGCAACGCCTTCAATGACGTCAACTGCCCGTGTGTCTTCGCCTTCTGATACGCAATGTTCAGATACAACAGCATGAACACCGCCGTCTCCGCATCCACCCCCAGCAGCGCAATCAGCCCCACCCACACCCCGATGCTCATGTTGTACCCCAGCAGGTACAGAAACCAGATCGCGCCCACTGCCGAAAACGGCACCGCCAACAAAATCAGAGCCGTCTCCGCCGCCGACTTCGTATTCAAATAGAGCAGCGCCGAGATCAAGAACAGCGTCAGTGGCAGAATCACCGTCAGCCGCTCCCTCACCCGCTGCATCGCCTCATACTGCCCGCTCCACACCAGTGTGTACCCGGCCGGCAACGCAATTCGCTCCCGAACCAACTGCTTCGCTTCCTCTACATAACTCCCCACATCGCGCCCCGCCACATCGACATACACGTACCCGTTCAACATCCCGTTCTCATCTCGCAACATCGCCGGACCGCTCGCCAGCTTGATCTCGGCCAATTGCGACACCGGCACCTGCCGCGACCCGTTCATCACCGGCACCAGCACCCGGTTCAGCTTCCCAACATCACTGCGAAAATCGCGGAAATACCGCACATTCACCGGGTACCTCTCCCGCCCCTCCACCGTCGTCGTCACGTTCTCCCCGCCCACCGCCGACATCAACACATCCTGCACATCCTGCACCGACAAGCCGTACCGCGCCAACTCCTCGCGCTTCCACTCGAAGTCCACGAAATACCCGCCGCCCGTGCGTTCCGCGAATACATTCCGTGTCCCGGCAATCCGCGGCAGCAGCCCTTCAATCTGCGTCCCGATCCGTTCGATCTCCTTCAAGTCCGACCCGTACACCTTCACGCCCACCGGCGTCCGCACGCCCGTGGTCAACATGTCGATGCGCGCTTTAATCGGCATCGTCCAGGCGTTCGAGACGCCCGGCAGTTGCAGCGCCTGGTTCATCTCTTCCACCAGATCCTCGGTCGCGATATGGTCCGGCGTCAGCCGCCGAAACACGGCCCGCAGCCAGTCCGGCGCCCACGTGTATCCTGTCCACCACGTGTCCACTTTCCGCCACTGCTCCTGCGGCTTCAACACCACCACCGTCTCCATCATCGAAAACGGCGCCGGGTCCGTCGATGTCTCCGCCCTACCGGACTTCCCCAACACCGTGTCCACTTCCGGAAACTTCTTTAAGATCCGGTCCTGCACCTGCATCAGCCGCTGCGCCTCATTCACCGAGATCCCCGGCAAGGTCGACGGCATGTACAGCAGCGTCCCCTCATCCAGCGGCGGCATGAACTCGCTGCCCAGCCGCTCATACACCGGAATCGTCACCAGCACCATCGCCACCGCCCCGGCAATCACCACATACTTGAACCGCAACGACAGCCGGCACACCGGATCATAGATGCGAATCAGAATCCGGCTGATCGGGTGATTCTCTTCCGAATGGATCTTCCCTACTAGCACCGCGTTCGCCGTCCGGGCCAGCCATCGCGGCCGGAAGTCGAACGTCTTCACGTGCGTGAACAGCAGCCGCATCGCCGGATCCAGCGTAATCGCCAGCAGCGCCGCAATGATCATCGACAGGTTCTTCGTATACGCCAAAGGCTTGAACAGCCGCCCCTCCTGCGCCTCCAGCGTCAACACCGGCAGGAATGACACCGCAATCACGAGTAGCGCGAAGAAACTCGGGCCCCCCACCTCCTTCACCGCATTGATCACCACCCACTGGTACTCCACCGCGCGCCCACTGCGGTCCCACTCCTCCAGCTTCTTGTGCGTCTGCTCCACCACCACGATCGCCGCATCCACCATCGCCCCAATGGCAATCGCGATCCCACCCAGCGACATGATGTTCGAACTCACGCCCATCAGCTTCATCGGGATAAACGAAAGAATAATCGCAATCGGAATCGTGATCACCGGAATGATCGCGCTCGGAATGTGCCACAGAAACACAAAGATCACCAGCGCCACAATCACCATCTCTTCGATCAGCGTGTGGCTCAGATTCGTAATCGAACGGTGGATCAGGTCGGACCGGTCATACGCCGTCACAATCCGCACGCCCTTCGGCAGCCCCGGCTCCAAATCGTGGATCTTCGCCTTCACCCGCTCGATCACCTGCAGCGCGTTCTCTCCCTGCCGCATGATCACGATGCCCGACACCACATCCCCGGTCCCATTCCAATCCGCCACCCCGCGCCGGATATCCGGACCCAGCACCACCTCGCCCACATCCCGAACCCGCACCGGTACGCCCGCTTCGGTCGTCAGCAGCACAATCTGCCCAATGTCCTCGGCACTGCGCGCATAGCCCCGCCCGCGCACCATATACTCGGTTCCGCCAAACTCCAACAACCGCCCGCCCACGTCGTTGTTGCCGCCGCGTACCGCCTCCACCACCTTCATCATCGGCACCTTGTACGCCTGCAGCTTGTTCGGATCCACATTCACCTGGTACTGCCGCACAAAGCCCCCCAACGGCGCCACCTCCGCCACCCCCGGAACCGACTTCAACTGGTACCGCAGGAACCAGTCCTGCAACGACCGCAACTCGGCCAGCGAATGTTTCCCCGAATCATCCAGCAGCACATACTGGAACACCCATCCCACGCCCGTCGCATCCGGCCCCAACTCCGTCTGCACGCCCTGCGGCAGCCTAGGCAGCACCGCCGATAAATACTCCATCGTTCGCGACCGCGCCCAGTAAATATCCGTGCCTTCCTCGAAAATGATGTACACAAACGAGTAGCCGAAGTCGGAAAACCCGCGCACATCCTTCACCCGCGGCGCCCCCAACATGCTCGTCACAATCGGGTACGTCACCTGGTCTTCCATGATGTCCGGACTCCGGTCCCATCGCGAGTACACAATCACCTGCGTATCGCTCAAGTCCGGAATCGCATCGAGCGGGATGTTCCGCATCGACCACAACCCCGCCAAGACGCCAAACCCGATTAGCACCAATACCAGAAACCGGTTGCGCGCCGAGAACTCGATGATCCGGTCAATCATGCTTATGCTCTCCGGCCGGAGCGGCGCCGCCCGAGCCCGCGCCTCCGCCCGCCGCCGCGTTCCGTAGCTGGCTCTCGGAATCGATCAGGAACGTCCCCGACGTCACAATCCGTTCCCCGGCCTTTAACCCGCTGCGAATCTCCACCCGCCCATCGAAGCTATCCCCCACCTCCACCTGGCGCGGCTCCAGAAACCCGTTCCCCTTATCCACGAACACCGTCTGCCGCAAGCCGCTGTTGACCACCGCATCCACCGGCACCGTCAGCCGCGTCTGCGTCAGTCCCGCCAGGTCCACATCCACATACATCTCCGGCTTCAACAGCAGACCCGGATTCTCCAACTCCAGCCGCACCTGCAACGTCCGCGACTCCGCGCTCACCTGCGGCTGGATAAACGCGACCCGCGCCGCCCAGCGCCGCCCCGGATAGGCTGTCGCCGTCACCGTTGCCCGCTGCCCCATCCGCACCGCCGCCGCATCATCCTCGAACACATCCGCCATCACCCACACCCGGCTCAGATCCGTAATCGTGTACAGCGGCATCTCCGGCGTAATCCGCGACTTCGGGAAAACCTTCTTCTCCGTCACATACCCCGACACCGGCGAATGAATCGTAATGTTCGTCAGCGGCTTCTGGTTCGCCTCCAACTGCCGCACTTGCTCCTCGCCCAAACCCCAGTGCTCCATTCGCCGCCGCGCCGCCTCCACCAGCCCGTTGCTGTCCTGGCGCAGGCCGCCAATGCTGCTGTTGTTCAGAATCTCGCGGCTGCGCAGCGCCAACAGGTACTCCTGCTGCGTCGCCAGCAACTCCGGGCTATACACCGTCAACAGCGGCTCGCCCTTCTCCACCAACTTCCCGGTGAAGTCGACATACAGCTTGTCCACCCAGCCTTCCACCCGCGTCTGCACCTGTGAGATGCGCCGCTCGTCCGGCGCCACACGCCCCACCGCCCGAATTCCTTCGCTAACAGAATCCAGCCGTGCCTCGCCATACTGCACGCCAATCAACTGCTGCTTCTCCGGACTCACGCGGAATGTGCCCGCGGGCATCTCCTCGCTCTCGGCCATCGTGGCCGGCCCTGC
Source organism: Bryobacterales bacterium (assembly GCA_016789745.1). Taxonomy (GTDB): domain Bacteria; phylum Acidobacteriota; class Terriglobia; order Bryobacterales; family Bryobacteraceae; genus CADEFT01. Next base: position 4,297 of record JAEUQF010000451.1, on the reverse strand, counting down.
CGCCGGAGCCTCGCTCTCCATCTCGGGCACCAGTTTCATGCCGCAGATGGGACACTCGCCCGGCTTGTCCTGCCGGATGTTCGGATGCATCGGGCAGTAGTAGCGCTTACCCTTCGCCTCCTCCGCCTTCCCATGCTCTTTGTGCCCTGCGTGCTCCGCCTCCCGCGCGCGCCAACGGTCAAACCCCACCCCTGCCGCAAACGCCGCCGCGATCAGCACCACCACCAGCGCCCGTTTCACAGCAGTTTCCTCCCGGTCATCTCTTCCAGCCGCACCAGCGCCAGCACCAGGTTCTGCAACTGCTCCCAATAATTCATCTCGTACTCCACCACCGTCAGCGAGTTCATCAGCACACCCAGGAAGTCCCCACGCCCGGTCTCATACGAACTCAAAGACGACTCCAACGTCAGCCGCGCCTGCGGCAGCACCGTGTCCTGATACATCCGCGCCAGCTTCGCCGCCGCCTCCGCCATCGTGTAGTCGTTGCGAATCTGATATCCCAGCGATTGTTCGGTCGCCTGCAGCGTCGCTCGCGCCTGCTGTAACCCCATCGCCTGCTCCGTCACCCCATTCCGCTGCTTCCGGAACCAGTACAGCGGCACCTTCACGTCGGCCCGGAACATATACATGTTCGGCATCGACCCCATCCAGTAATACCCGCCATTCAACGTCACATCCGGCAGATACTCCTTACGCGCCTGGTTCACCGCCAGCTCCGATCGCTGGATCATCTTCTCGTCCCGCCGGATCATCGGCGAGTTCTCCTGCGCCGCCCCAACCAGATCCTCCACCGCGACTGCCAGCGGCACCGCCGCCAGCTCCACCGGCCGCCCCAGCGGCGTGTTCGCCCGACGGTTCAACAGACTGTTGATCTCCGCCTCGCGCGCCCGCTTCTCCTGTTCCACCGGGATGCGCCGCGTCTCCAGAATCGTCACCTGCGTCTGCGCCTTCAGCACATCCTGCTGCTCGGCCTTGCCCACCCCATAACGGATCTCCGAAATCTTCACGAACCGCCGCAGCAGATCGAGATTCCGGTCCAGCACCTCACTCTGCGCATACGCATACGCCAGCCGGTAGTAGGCCTGCTTGACCCGCGACACCACGCTCAACTGCGCTTGTTGGTAACTCTGGAATTCGGCCTCGGCCTCTTTCGACGCCATATCGCCCATCAGCTTGCGCTTGCCCGGAAACGGCACTTCCTGGCTGACCATCACGCCGATGTTGGCCACCGGCTCCATCCCCACTCCCGCCCCCGGCCACGGCCGCCCGCTCGAGTTGTACCCCGGCGAAATCATCGGATCCGGCAGCGCGCTCACCTGGCCCGGCCGCTGCCGCGCCGCCTCATACCGCTTTTGCGCCGCCACCACCTCCGGACTCCGCTCCAAAGCCTGCCGCAGCAGCGAGTCCAGTTCCAGCCGCTCTTGCCCGAAAGCGGCCGAACATGCAAACAACATCACCAGCAGGACAGGTATCACGCAACCTGTTCAAGTGCACGCCCTACGCCAAAGCCATACGTCCTGTATTCAATGCCTTCCGTTTGCCCGATGCCTGCTTTTGGACACACCCCGCCGCCGAGGTGGAGAATTTTGGGCACCCTCACCAAGCAGAACTACGACCGCCCCCGCAGCCCGCCAGCGGCGCGAAGGAGCTCTGTTCAAGAGCTGAGATCACACACCTCGTTTAACAACTCGCGGATCCCGTGACAGAATCGCGACTGCCAGGGAACCCCAGGCCCTGCGGGCCGCCCATAACCAGGAAGACGCGGGCTGGCCCTTCTCTCTGTTGTTTGGCTGTCCTCTTGGCGAGATTGGTGAGCTTGCCTGGCCCGCCGAAGCCTCGGCGAAGGAGCGGCGAGAAACTTTTGGGTAGTGCGTCTTCAACGGAGGAGCCGTATACAGCGATCCTGCACGTACGGATCTGTGCGGGGGCCGTAATGCCCGTCCCTACCGCGACAAAACATCTCTGGGCCGCCGATGAACGCGACTGAACGCAGATAAGCTCTTTGCGTTGAATCGGCGTTTTATCGGGGCTAATCGGCGGCGGCAAAGTCAATATGAGGCTTTTCAGCACCCTGCTAGCGGCGCCGCCGTAGCAACAACACGCCAAGCAGCGCCCCAGCCCCCAATCCAAACGTGCCGGGCTCCGGAATCGGCGCCGGCGTCAACGTGACGTCGTGCAGCAGAAGGAAGGAGCCGCCAACCACCAGATAGCGGATATCCGCGTCGTTGCGCTGGATACCTCGGAACGCCCCCGCATTGAAGCTGTTCGGACCCGTCGAGATGGGTGCCGACGAGGCCAATTCATATCGCTCCAATAGATTCCGGCTGATATCGTAGACGGCAATCGACGGATTCTGCGCCCCGGCAATGAACTGCGGTGCGTCCGGGATGTAGTTCATGAAACCGCCGGCCGAGTTGTACTGACCTCCCAAGTCAATCTCAATCAGCGTCGATCCCGTGTTGTCGTACACCATGCTGAAGTTTGACCAGGTACCGTTGCCGACAATGCCGAAGAGCCCGCTGTACATTCCGCAAACTGTTCCGGCGCCAGCCGCCGGGTTATTCCCCGCTCTCACGACAAAGCCGGATATCGTTAGGGTACCGACTGTGACACAAGTTGCCGGGTTGCCGCCCGGAAATGCGATGGTGGCCCCACCGGACGGTGCGGACGTAATCAGTGCACCGGATACCGGCAAACCCGCGCCCAGCGTCATCGCCAACCCCAGCAACGGTATCAGAGTGGCCTGCCAATTCATTTCATTCCCCCTCTTCAGTCAACGGCAAAGGCGAAAGCGCATCGGGTCCCAGTCCCTTGGCCGTTACTTATATAAGGGAGTGCACATGCCGGTTTCTGCCAACTGCCGGCGAAATTTTTAGAGATGGCCGGCGAGCCAGGTGCGCGCGAACGTCCAGCGGCGATACGCCGTTCGCAGCGGGATGTCCAACTGACTCGCGATCTCCTCCATCGACAGGCCCTCGAACACCTTGAGCTCCGTCACCCGCCGGAACTGCGGATCTTGTTTCTCCAAGCCCTGGAGCAGATTCTCCACAATGGCGAGATCCTCGGTACCCGCCCCGTCCCATTCCAGAAAGTCGCCAAGCTCTATGATCTCGGCTTGCCGGGCGAGCGGGCGCGCATGGTGGATCAGCAGTCGCCGCATCAGATGTGCCGCCAATCCGAAAAACGCTTTGCGATCGTCCTGTCCGGTCTGGCCCGCTTCCTGCAAAGCCTTGATTTTTACTAGTTCCAGGTAGAGCTGATTCACCAATACGGTCGGTTGCCAACTGTGACCGGGCATTTCGCGGCGCAGCAGCGAATGCGCCAGACGCCGCAGTTCCGGATAGAACAGCGAAACCAGTTGACCTGCCGCCTCTTTATTGCCATTTCGCAACCGGTCCATGAGTTCCGAAACCTGGAGTGCGTTGGCTTGCAGCATCAAATCAACCTTCCTATTATGGGATAAATCGTCATTCGAAATACTCGCGCAAAGACGGCGGACGGCCGTGGAGGACATGTCAGAACTGGCACGGCCGGAAGACCAGGACGCACAACTTTGGCGAACCGCGTACCAGCTCTTCGAGGAGGCGCTGGAGCACCCCGAACCGGCACGCGCGGCGTTCGCACGCCACCAGGCTTCGGATCCCAACCTGCTTGCGATCGTTCTCGAACTGCTCCGCGAGTATTCCGAGGAAGATCTTGACGAAGCCCCGTCGGTGCATGCACGCCTGTCCCCCGGTTCACGCGTTGGCCGCTATGAGATCTGCGCGAAGCTGGGCCGCGGTGGCATGGGCTGGGTTTACTCCGCCCGGGACGTCGAACTGGGGCGTCTCGTCGCCCTGAAGTTCCTCGACACAAAGTCGGTATCTCCAAACCGCCTGGTCCAGGAAGCCAAGGCTGCCTCCGCCCTGAGCCACCCTAATATCGTGACCATCTACGAACTGGTCCGCGATGGCGCGGATGTCGCCCTGGTGATGGAACTGGTGGACGGCCAGACGATGCGCGAGCTCTGCGGCGCCCCTCAGCCGGAGCGCCGCCTGGCCAACTGGGGACGCCAGATCGCCTGCGCCCTGGCGGCTACCCACGCCATGGGAATCGTCCATCGCGACATTAAACCCGAGAACCTCATGCTCCGCCCCGACGGCTTCGTGAAGGTTCTCGATTTCGGGCTGGCACGCCGCATCCTTGGGCCGGCATCGGTCACCCAGGCGAGTTTCTCCGGCGCGCTGGCAGGAACCTTCCAGTACCTGTCTCCGGAGATCACGCGCGGCGAAAGTCCAGGGCCGCCCACCGACGTCTT
>JAEUQF010000446.1 GCA_016789745.1 Bryobacterales bacterium | reverse complement strand
CATGCCCCTTCCCTGGGCGCGGCGCTGGACCAGTGGGATGTCACCCGCAGTGCCGATCCCGCCGTGGCGCAGTTCTTCCGTGCCGCACCCGGCGGCGTACGCACCGTTGAGCCTTTCAGCCAGAGCGCCCGCTACCCTGCTCTCGACACGGACCGAGTCAAAGGAGCCATTCGCGATGCCGCGCACGCCTTCAGCCAGGACGGCGGTTTGGCCGTGCTGTTCGGCAACATCGCGCTGGATGGCTGCATCGTAAAGACCGCGGGCGTCGATCCCGGCAGTCTGCTGTTCCGCGGACCGGCACGCCTCTTCGAAAGCCAGGATGCCGCTGTGGACGCGATCCTGGGCGATCAGGTGAAGGCCGGCGAAGTGGTGGTCATCCGTTACGAAGGGCCGCGCGGCGGGCCGGGTATGCAGGAAATGCTCTATCCCACCAGCTACCTCAAGTCCAAAGGCCTCGGCAAAGCCTGTGCTCTTATCACCGACGGGCGTTTCTCCGGCGGAAGTTCGGGGCTTTCGGTGGGTCACATCTCGCCGGAGGCGGCCGAAGGCGGCGCGCTGGCGTTGGTGGAGGAAGGCGACACGATCGAGATCGACATTCCGAACCGCGTGCTGCGCGCGGTGGTAAGCGAGGCGGAACTCGCCGAACGCCGCCGTGCCATGGATAGCCGCGATGCCGCCACAGCCTGGAAGCCGGTGGGGCGGCAACGGGTGGTCTCGCGGGCGCTTCAGGCCTATGCGGCTATGACCACCAGCGCCTCGCGCGGCGCCGTGCGCGACGTCACTGGTCTGCGCCGCGCGGACTCGGCGGCCACGGCCCAGGCCTGACCGCTAGCGCAGCGAACCCACAAACCGTTCGGCCAACTCGCGAGCGGTTGGGCGCGCGGCAGGATCCTCCGCCAACGCCAGTTCCAACACCTGCGCCACAGGCTCGGGTACATGTTCGCGCAACGTGCCGCCAGCGCGCAGGACGCGCATGGCTACCTGAGCGGTCAGCATCTCAAACGCCACCAGCGCCATGGCGTAGACATCGCTGCCCGCGGCGACTTTACCGGCCCGCTGTTCCGGAGACAGATAATCGGGCGTGCCGGCGGGTAGTTGCTGCGTCACCGCGCCTTCTCGGGTCGCAAACCCGTAGTCAATCACCACCAACCGCCCGTCGGAGCCGATCAGCAGGTTGCCCGGCTTGATATCACCATGGATGATGCCCGCGCGATGGGCCGAATCCAGCGCGGAAGCAAGTTGGGTAAGGTAAGCGCTCGCGGCCGCGCCATCCAGAGGCCCCTTCTGCAGCACCTGCCGTAGCGACTGCCCCTCCACATACTCCATCGCCAGAAACAACTGACCACCCGGCCCAATGCCAGTGTCCTGCACCGCGACAATGTTCGGATGCCGCAGACCTGACAGAATGCTCACTTCCTTCTTCAACTGCGACAGGAACTCCGGCTGCGCGGCATACACGCTGTGGTGGATCTTGATGGCGACGGGGCGCCCACCCAGCTTGCGGTCTCGCGCCCGGTAGACGTGTGAGAACCCCCCGGAGCCGATCCACCTCTCAATCTCGTAACGCTCTTCAAACACTTCGCCGATGGGGAGCAGGCGCGTTTCCACGGGATCCTGGATATGTTCCAGCATGCCCAGCACCTCGCGTGCTACCTCCGCATGTTGCGCCTTCGATTCTACGAAGGGGCGCCGAGCCGCGGGCGTCAGATCAATTGCCTGTTGGAACAGTTCGCGAACCTGCCGTGCCCGTTGCCGCCGGCTGCGCCGCCGCATCGCGCGGCGGGCAAGCAGCAATGCAATTCCCAGCCCGATTCCACAGGCCGGCACCTGGAACGCCGCCTGGCTATAGAACGGGGCAACGAGAGTGAAGGCAAACTGCGCCGGCACCGCACTCCAGGCGCGGTTCTCTGCCTTTGCCAGAACCTCAAACCGGTAGTCGCCGGCGGCGAGATTCGGATAGGTCTGCATGGGAGTTGTGCCGTTCTTCCACTCCTTCTCCAAAGGCCACAGCCGGTATCGATATTGGTTCTCGGCAGGGTTGGTGTAGTGCAATGCGGAGAAGCGCACATGGAAGGTGTGGCCGCCTTCCGGCAGATCCCGCGCGGCGCGCCCGGCGATCTGTGGGGTCTGGCTGTCCCAGCCCACCGCGGTGATCGCTACTTTCGATGGCCGCTTCAGCCGCTGCAGGAGGTCGGTGGGCGGATGATAGCGCATGACGCCATTCCCCAGCCCGAAGAACAACGACCCGTCATCGTCTTCAAAGACGGAGTTCTGGGTGGTGCCGCCGGGAAACGGGCGACCTTCGTGTTCGGCCAAGCGAAACCAATCGTCGGGCTCCAGCGCCTGGCGGTCGGAGACAAAGATGCCATCGGTCCCTCCGCGCCAGAGCCAGCCTCTGCGGTCGATGTGCAGGAACAGGGTACCCGCGGCCCGATAGCCCTGCTTTAGTGTGAAGTGGCGAATCGGCGCATTCGGCTCGCGGTAGCGGATGAGGGAAAAGGCGCGCTCGTTGTCATAGCCCACCCAGAGTTCGTCTTCATTGGCTGCCAGGCATTGCAGGCGATCTTCCAACAGCCCGCTCGACTGGTTGCGGTGGAAGATGACCTTCCCCTCCCGAACAATCGCAACCCCATTCGCCCACCCAACCGCGATGTCACCGTTGGGCAGTGCTTGCACGGCGCGAACGCGCTCCTGCGTACCGGGGAGGGGAACGGCCGTGAATGCATAGCGATTTCCCGAGTACCTGCCGCGGTAAAACCCAGCCTTCCCGGTGAGCCAAAGTTCGCCGGAAGAGGTAACCGCAAGATGCAAGGAGTTGAGGTCCGGGCCATCGACGGCAGACACCAGTCGTCCCTGCCCATCCAGACGCACCATGGCTGTACCGCGCGAGGTGACGTGAACACCGCCCCCCGGCGCCGCTCGAAGCGTGAGGAACGGCCCCACAACTCGCCCCTGCATTGCCGCCCCAAAGGAAACCGGCATCCATCGAGTGGCCCCAGGCGCACGCCGGAGCACAGCCTCGGCGCTGCTCGCCCATAAGACCCCGCTCTCATCCCTGGCAATGGAGGTGATGAGCGGAAGACTCGCGTCCGCCGGCTCCAACCACTCGTCGAAGTAAGCTATGCGCTGCCCCTGGACCCACATGGTGCCATCGTCATCTAAGAGATACGTTCCGACGATTGAGCCGACTGCAACGCTGTTGAGTCTGCCACTATACCAGCCAATCATCTGGCCATTGCTGGGCGGCCACAGCCGGCCAAGGCGGTCGGAAAAGAAGCGCCCGCCGTAAATCAGCTTGGAAGACTCCGCCTGCGGCTCCGACAGCCTTTTCCGCTCCGGGTCGTAGAAGCGCAGGCGTCGGTCCTCCCGGACCAGCAAGCGCCCCGCATCATCCACCCCGATCGCGCTTACTCTCACGCTGCCATCGCATTCCGTCTCAAGCGGGGCTCTACCGGTAACGGCACCCACGGGCACCCAACAAATCCGGTCTTCGCGGAGAAACCAAATCCGATCCCCCCGGAGAACCATCACCGACGCCCCATCTAGCGCCGCGGCCCGCTGAAACTCCCACTCCCCGTCCGGCCGCCGTTTGCCGAGATGTGTCCGCGGTCCGGACACCCACAAGCGGCCATCCGGCAGCGGCGCTACGAACATCGCCATCCCATCCAGAACCTTGGTGAACCGCCCGTCCCGATATCGCGCTAACACTTGCGGGGTGCCCAACCACAACGTGCCATCCTCGGTCTCGGCCAGGGAACTGACATCGTCACCGGGCAAGCCGTCAGCCGTGGAGAACGACCACACCTGGTGGGCGTCAAAGCGCCGCAGCCCCGGATGCCCGGCGATCCACACATACCCTTGCTTATCCTGCAGAATGTCGAATCCCGCATACGGTGGCGCGTAGGGCTGCTGCGCGGCCAACCCACCCAAACACACCAGGATTAGCAATACAGCTCTCATGCGGAATTTCGCCATTATTCCAATAAATCCGCAACGCCGTCAACGAAGAAGTGTCATCACTCCAGACGGTGCGCCAGAAATGCCAGCGCAAACTGGTACTCCTGCCGCACCTGCGTGATGTTCGTGCCGCATATCGACGCAACTTCGGCCAGCGTGCACTGCAGATAATAACGGTATTGGAACACTTCGAACGACTTCGGGTGCAGCGTCTCCAATTCCGACACAGCACGGTCGAAATCAATCAGAAAATTCGCCGACGCCTCCGCCCGCCCTTCCAGAAACTCCTTCGCCGGTACAGGGGGCGTGCGCTTGGCCGTCTTGTGCTTGCGGGCATGGTCGATCAACACCCGGCGCATGGCGCCTGCGGCAATCGCCAGGAAATGACGCCGGTCCCGGATCTCGCAGGAGATCGCCCGCAAGTGTTCCACAAAGGCTTGGCTGATCAAAGCCGTAGGCTGCAGTGTGTGATCCGGCCGCTCATGGGCCATCAACGCTGCCCCAATCCGGCGCAATTCCCCATGCATTGCGGAGTACACGGCATCCTGCGCGCCGTCATCCCCGCGCTGCATCTTCCGCAGCAGTTCCGTGAGATCGGGCGAATCCATACAGGTTTAGATTCGCACACCGCCACCCGCCCTCAGGCGTAGCAGCGAATCTCGAACACGCGCGCTAACTCATCCCCATTGGTCGCCGTGATCCGTACCCGTACCGCACTCGCATCCACGGCCGCGAACGAGTGCCGCGCCAGCCGCTGGTAATTGCCCTTCACATCCGCCAGCGTCTTCCAATCACCGTTCGCGCCGCGATACTGCAGTTGGTAGTCGCGCACGGTCTCCTTCTGCGCCCCGCGCATGATCCCGCGATTGATCGCATTGCTGCTGGTCAGCGTGAGCTCGCGCTGGAAGCCAGAGTCGAACGTAATCTGCACCTGGCTGATGCGCTGCGGCGCCGGCCACGCCAGATCCAAATGCGCGCCCTCCGCCCCCAATGGCGCCGACCACATGTGCCGTTCGCCCTTCGGAACATCCCGCGTCACGCCCGTCAGCACATTGCTGGCTGGTGTCTCCGGCAGTGCCGCCGATGCACTCACCGCGGCTTTCCGCGCCACATCCGCCGGATCCTCGTTCCGAACGCCGCTGATCGTCTGATCATCCCGCAACAGAATCTGCTGCAACTGCCGCAGGCGGTTCTTGTCCTGGTACAACCCGCGCGGCGTCAGCCCGTGCTTCACACACATCGCCGCCGCCGTGCCCGCTGCCTGACCTTCCACCGCACAAGTCGCCATCACGCGTGTGGAGGTGAACGCCACGTGGCTGGCACTGATGTTGCGTCCCGCCATCAACAAGTTGCTCAAATTGCGGCTATACAGGCTCCGCAGCGGGATCGAGTACACTTCCTGCGTCCGGATCTGCACCGCCGGCGGTAACTCCGCCTTGTCAAAGCCGCCGGGCGGATGGTCGTCCATCGGCCAGCCGCCAATCGCCACAGCATCTTCAAAACGAACCGACTTCTCCAGGTCCTGCTGCCGCAGCGTGTAGTCGCCAACCAGCCGGCGGCTGCCGCGCTTGCCCGGCATCATGCCGACCCAATCCAGCGCGTAGTGGCTGCTCTCCGGATGATCGCCCGAGTTCTTGATGTAATCCCAAACGCCCATCACGATCGACAACAACTCAAAGCGAATGCGCTCATTGTCGCGAATGGTGTCCCGGTCCCCACCCCACTCAATCCACCAATAGCCATACTCCCACGCGTTGGTCCCGCGAAACTTCAGATGCTCCTTCGTTACCTTCCGCGCCCACTCCGGCGCCCGGAACGGCATCGCCTTCGGATACACCCGCGACGTGAACAGAATGCTCGACCCCAGGGTCTCGCCATCGGCCTTCTCCGGCGCCAGCGCTTCGCCAAACTCGGCGCGCGCTTCGCGCCCGGCCCGCATCTCGGCACCAGCCTCCAACCCCAACCGCGAATCGCCCGTGCAGTCGATGAACTGCTTGGCCTTGATGCGATAGATATGTTCCGATTTGTCGCAGCGCACCAGTGCCTCACGGACCTGCCCATCGCGCACCGCCGCCTGGTACAGGCTCGATTCCAATAACAGCGTGATGTTCGGCTCGCTCATCACCTTGTCGTACAGCAGCAGGTCCCACATCTCCCAGCAGCGCTGTTCGTTGTTGAACGCGTCGGCCAGACGCAGTTCTTCCAGCAACCCGCCTTCTCGCCAACCCGGCCGGCCCTTGTGACTGTTGGCCCCCACCACGTGCATCTTTACTTCGCTCGAGGAGTTGCCGCCCAACCGCGAGCGGTCCTGCACCAGCACCACCTTGGCGCCATGCCGCGCCGCCGAAATGGCCGCGCACACGCCCGTCAAACCACCACCGGCCACCAGCACGTCGGTGTCCAGATCCACCAGCGTCATGTTCGGTTCGTTCGGCGTCACCTGTGCACGCGGCTTGGCCGGCACCAGTTTGTCGAAGGTCTTGCGGATAGCATCGGCCGACTGAGCGGCAACCGCGGCGGGCGGCAGCGAAGCGGCGGAGACGAAGAGGGAATATCCGGCGGAGGTAAGCAAATCGCGGCGTTTCATAGGCAGGGCACCTGTAAGCGCACGGAGAGGACATCTAAAATATTTCAGATTTCAGGTGTTGTGTCAATCCTCCTCTTCCCGTTATCCTATTCCTTCGACCCCTTCTCACCAACCCCACCATGGACCTCGCTCGCATCAAAAATCAGCGCGCCTCCGACGAGGTCTACGACTCGCTTCGCCAAGCCATCCTTACCCACGTCTTCCAGCCCGGCGAGCGCCTCCAGATCCAGGACATCGCGGCCAAACTCGGCGTCAGCCTCACCCCGGTCCGCCAGGCCATCCAGCGCCTGGCCACCGAAGGCCTCATCGAAATCCAGCCCCGCAGCGGTACCTACGTCGCCAGCCTCTCGGTCTCCGATATCGAAGAGACGTTCGATATCCGCTGCGCCCTGGAGTGTCTGGCCGCCGAGAAGGCTGTCGAGCGCATCACCGATGCTGAACTTGCCCGCATGCGGGAACTGCTGACCGCGCTGGCCAAGCCCGCGCACGAGGAACACGAGATCCGCCAGCATGAAGCAGCCAACTACGAGTTCCATGCGACGCTGCTGCGCGCCGCCGGCAACCGCCGCCTGATGGATATGGTGGACAGCCTGAAGGCCAATATCCAGATGACCCGCGCTCATCAGGTGGAGGGCTATCGTGGCGATCGCTTCGCGCAGGAACAGGCCGAGCATGAAGCCATCTACCGCGCTCTGGAAGCACGCGATGGCGCCACCTTGCAGGACGCGTTGCGCCGCCATATCCTCCGCGCCAAGGATGCCCTCATGACTGGCATCCGCGAAAAGCGCAACAGCGCCTCCAGTTAACATCACGAGCCAAATCCGCCTGCCCTTTCGCGTTCTCTATTAGAGAAGCTATTTTTATGCGGTGCTTGTTGTTCTTTCTGGCTTTCTCCGCCACGTTGCAGGAGACCGCGCGAGCCGAACCCCCTCGGCAAATCGAGGCATTCGCGACGGTGGGCGTATCCCGGCTCGCCGGCGACGAAGGGAGCGAAGGCAATGGCGCCTCCTTCGGAGGAGCCGTCACCATTCCGTTTGCCGCACGTTGGGCTGTCGACATGCAGGCTCTCACCACCGGCGCGAACAACTACGCCAACTACAATGTCCGCTACACGTTCCTGTCGCCCGCTATCCAATACCGGCGGGGGGATGAGAATGCCTATTGGTTCATCGCCGGCGGGCCGGGCCTGGCGGCGGAACGGACTTCCGGATCCTACCAGTTGCAGGAGCCCGGCGGCACGCTCACGGTTTCCTTCGAACGCAGCGACAACAAACTCACGCTCCACTGGCGCACCGGCGCAGTCTTCCGTCCCACTGGCCGGCTGCTGATTCGCGGCGAGTTCTTCTGGGTCAGCCGCTATGTCCTGCCTACGGTGGGTGCCGCCGTCAGCGTCGGCTATCGCTTTGGACGATGATCGCGGCTAGCGTCGACGGGTCAGGTTGATCTCGATCCTGGCCCGCTCATTGTCGTAGATCGTCTTCACCACCTCCTGATGCAGGACATCCTCGCCGTCCAGCACCGTAAGCAGGTAGATACTCGGGTCCAGACCCGCGATCAGAAAAAAGCCGGCACGGGTGACACGCACCTCAGCGCCGCCAGCGCCACGCAACGGCGTCGCCTTCACCCAGAGTTCTCTGCCCGCCGGCTGCCCGTGAATAAGCCCGCCAATCTCCACGCGAGACGGCCCGCACTCGTATCCTACTTGGAGTTCCACCCTCACCTGCACCTCAGGCTGATAAATCCGCACCTCACGCCGCAACAGAACGAAACCCGGTACCGATACCCGAAGCTCGTGCTCGCCGTAAAGGACTTCACCACCTCTGGCCGGCAACCCGATCGCTTTGCCAGCGGAGCACCGGTCTGGAAAGAGCTCCAGCGTCAAATAGCGCGGGGGAATCGGCGTGCCTGTCGCATCGAACACCAACACCTCCAGACGTCCCTTACGAGTCTCCGGCGCCTTCACACATTCGCCCTTCACGAACACCGCCGCCCATAGCAATAGCACCAGCCGCAACTTCATGCCCCGCATCTTATCGCGGCCCGTGCCACCCTCGTTGCGTAACAGATCCGCCCCGTGCCTCGTCCATGCACCATGGCTTTCGGCGCCCGACCTACCCTCATCCTCGCATCCCTTGCCCTCCTCCCCGCCCAGTCCGACTCCTTCGAGGGCACCCGCCCAGGCGACGAACGCCAGATCGCCGGCATCCGCTTCTCCTGGGCCCCTGCCGGCACCTTCCGAATGGGCAGTCCGCTCACCGAACCCGAGCGCCGCGCCGACGAAGGCCCCGTCACCGTCACCCTCTCCCAAGGCTTCTGGATCGGTAAATTCGAAGTCACTCAGGCGCAGTGGCTCGCCCGCATGTCCGCCTTCCCGCGCAACCAGGACAAAGGCCGCGGCGACGACGTGCCCGTCTACTGGGTCAGCTATCTGGATGCCACCGAATTCTGCCGCCGGCTGACCACGCATGCCCGCGCATCGGGCGATCTTCCCGCCCGTTGGGAGATCCAACTGCCCACCGAAGCCCAGTGGGAATACGCCGCCCGCGCCGGCACCACCGAAGCCACCCACTTCGGCCAGCGGCTTACTCCCGCGCAGGCCAACATCGGTTCGCCCTATCCCGGCGGCACGGCCTCCAATCGCGACGGTCAATCGGTCAAGGCCGGATCCTATCCCGCCAACGCCTGGGGCCTGCACGACATGCACGGCAATGTCTGGGAATGGTGCCGCGACTGGTACCACTCGCAATTGCCCGGCGGCCGCGATCCCGATCTCTCCACCACCCGCGGCCAACCCAATCGAGACGGCAGTTACTCCCGCGTCCGCCGCGGTGGCGCCTGGATCGAACAGGGCTGGGCTAACCGGTCCGCCGTGCGTCTCCAGTATGAACCGGAACGCAACAGCGACCATATCGGCTTCCGGGTTATCGCTGCCAAGCGCTAAACCCGCTCCAGATCCAAGAATCGCGACAAGTCCAGGTTGTACTCATACTTCCCAAACTCCACCTTCCGCCCATAAACAACCAGCGGAACCTGCGCCTCATACCGCGATCCGTGCGTTCGCACCTTCGCCGCCTCCCGCACTGACTCCAACTCCCCAAACGCCACATCCTTCGCTGCCAGCAGAAACAAATCCCCAATCCGATCCGGATGCAGCCGGAACTCCCGCGCCGCCGTCCGGTTATCGTAAATCTCTTCGATCCCCGGCACCGCCTTCAATAAATCCGCAGCCTTCGCCCGATCCGCTTTATTCTTCAGGTACACGTAACACGCCCCGCCCAGGTTGCCATGATGCACCTTGTGCTTATCGCGGATAATCGGCACTGCCTCGGCGGCGATTCCCTTCCCCGCCAACACCCGCGCCGGGTCAATCGCCTCCCGCTTAGCGTTCATTCCATGATCCGCCGTCAGATAAAACTCCAGCTTCGGATGATCGTTCGCCAGGTCCGCCACCAGCTTATCCATCGTGTGCAGATGCTCCAGCGACGGCGCCTCCTTCGGCGCATAGGTATGCATCATGTAGTCGGTCGTGGATAGATATAGCAGGTCCACCCCATCCCGCAGCAGCGCCCGTGCCGCCCGCATCGTCCAATAATTCACTGGGGCCGAGTACATGTTCTCCTTCGGCCCAACCTTCGCCATCCACTCCGCAGCCGGCTTCTCCGCCGACACCGCAATGTCCGCTCCGCGCGAACATAACGTCCGCACCTTGTCCTTGGTCGTCGCCAGCGCCGTCTTCCACCCGCGCGCCTTCGCCTTCTCCAGCAACGTCGGCCGCAGCAGGTATTCGCCCGACTCCATCTCCTTCGCCTCACCCGTCTTCTCATCGAAGAAGAAGTTCGTCGTAATCCCGTGCTCGGCCGGGAAACTGGAGGTGATCAACGACGCGTTGTTCACATTCGTTACCGACGGAATCACCCCCTTACCCACTTTGAAGTGACCGCTGCGCATCATCCGCCGCAGGTTCGGCATGTCGCTCGCCTCGATGTAGTCCGGTCCGAAG
>JAEUQF010000421.1 GCA_016789745.1 Bryobacterales bacterium | reverse complement strand
CCATCCTCCGGTAGAACCATCGTCAAATGCGGTGATGTCATAGTGCCAGCGGGCCGCCGGCCCGGACCTCTGAGCCCGCAAGGGTAAGACGGCCCCGGCAGCCGCCGTCAGAAAGGTGCGTCGCGAAAACATCGTTGCTTACCTGCCTCCGTTGGTGTCCTTGCGTTAGACACGCCGCAGGCATCCGCGATGCACAACCTCATTCCGTGCGCGTGCGGCCATGCACATGGACTGGCGGGCCCGATTCAGGGACGCGGTTCGGCACGACGCATGACGCGGAGCAGGTTACCACCGTAGATCTTGGCGATGTCAGCGGGCGTATAGCCCTTTTCCAGTAGCGCGGCGGTGAGGTTGGGGTAGCGGCTGACGTCTTCAAGGCCGGTGGGCACGCAGTCCACCCCATCGTAGTCGCTGCCAATGCCAATGGTGTCGATCCCGGCAATCTTGCGGACATGATCGATGTGAGCGACGACGTCGGCGATCCTCGCTTCCGCATTGTTGCCGCGCCGGACGAACTCGCACCCGAAGTTGATCTGAATGACGCCCCCTTTCTTTGCAAGGGCCATGATCATCTCATCGGTCATGTTGCGCTTGAGTGGCGAAAGCGCGCGGCAGGAGGAATGCGAGGCAAAGACCGGAACTTTGCTGGTTTCAAGGACGGCATAGAAGGTGGCGTCGGAGACGTGGGAGATATCCACCAGCATGCCGATGCGATTCATCTCGGCGATGACTTTGCGGCCAAAGGGCGTCAGGCCCTTGTGACGCGGCGCGGACCCGGAGGAGTCAGCCCAACTGTTGTTGTTGGAATGCGTGAGGGTCATGTAGCGGACGCCCAGGTCATAGTAGGTGCGCAGCAGCCGCAGGCTGTCTTCGATGGCGTGGCCTCCTTCGATTCCCAGCAGTGCCGCCATCTTGCCCCGCTTGCGGATGGCCTCAATCTGATCGGCGGTGGTGGCGAGTTCAAAGTCGTTGGGGTGGGCGGCGATGATGTCGCGTTTCACCGTGTCGATCATTTCGAGCGTACGATGAGCAGCCTGGCCCTTGTTGGCGTAAGCCGCGGCAACATAAACAGCGAAGAAGGTGGCACCGACATTGCCAGCCCGCAGTTTCGCGACGCTGGTATGCTTGCCGCCAGGATTGGCAAGATTGACTCCCTTCACAGTCTCACTGGTGACGTCGTTATGCGAGTCGATGAGGAGCAGCGAATCGTGGATACGGCGTACTTCGGCAGCGGTGTACTTACGCGGCTGCTGGGCGGCCATGGCGGCGCAAATCAGAAGCAGCAAACAGGGGAAGGTGACACGCCGGTGCATCGCTTCATTGTCCGCCACGGCGGTGGGAAACCGCGATGGTAAACTGCAAAGGCTGGCATGACGTATAGACGCTGAAAATTTGCACGGCCTGGCGTGACCGGGCCACAAACAGCCGAGGCAATCGACCCGTAGGCGCCGCGCCTTCCTTGTGCGCTGCCGCGGGCCGATGCGCCGGCAGAGCACGAGGGAAGATGACCATTACTACAGAAACATACCAATCCACGTTGGAACGCGTGTGCACCGAAACGATTGCCCCGCAGGCGGCGGCGGTTGACCGGGAGGCGGCTTTCCCGAAAGATTCGATCCAGGCTTTAGCGGCGGCCGGACTTCTGGGCGCGCTGAGTTCGGCGGAAGCCGGTGGCCTTGCACTGGGCATCGGCGGGGCAGCCCAGATTGTGAAGCGGGTGGCCGAAGAGTGCGGGTCCACCGCAATGGTGCTGACCATGCACTATTGCGGTACCGCCGTGCTGGAGGCTCACGGGCCGCGGGAAGCACGGGCGGCGGCGGCGACGGGAGAGCACCTCAGCACGCTGGCGTTCAGTGAAGCAGGATCGCGCAGTCATTTCTGGTCACCGGTAGGAACGGCAGCACAGTTGGGAGATCGCGTGGTGTTAAACGCCCAAAAGAGCTGGATCACCTCGGCCGCGCATGCAACGGCGTATGTGTGGTCTTCGCGTCCGTTGGGCCCTGCAGGGGCGAGCACCATATGGCTGGTGCCGGCATCCGCTCCCGGACTGAAAATCGCCGGCGGTTACGAAGGTCTGGGGCTGCGCGGCAACGACTCCTCAGCCGTCACGGCAACGAATGTGGAGGTGCCGGCGACGGCCATGCTCGGCGGCGACGGAGAAGGCTTCGGGGTCATGATGAGCGTGGTGCTGCCAGTCTTCGCGGTATTGAACGCGGCCTGCTCGAACGGTCTGATGGCTGGCGCCATTCGCCGCACCGTGGAGCACGTTACGCGGACAAAGCACAGCGACACAGGATCGACATTGGCGGAACTGCCGACCATCCGCGGTTACCTTGCGAGGATGCGGATCAAGGCGGATCAATCGGATGCCTTGCTAAGCGACACGATCGCGGCGATTGCCACGAATCGGGCCGACACCATGCTGCGGGTGCTGGAGTGCAAGGCGGCAGCCGGCGAGGCGGCGAATGAAGTGCTGGATCTGGCGATGCGCGTGTGTGGCGGCGCCGCGTTCCGAAAAGAAATCGGCGTGGAGCGCCTGTTCCGCGATGCCCGCGCCGCGGGCGTGATGGCGCCGACCACGGACGTGCTCTATGACTTCCTCGGCAAAGCCATGTGCGGGATGCCGCTGTTCTAAGGAGACCGACGATGAGCCAAGACCATACACTTCTGCTGGGCGCCGTCGCCTATGACCCAAAGGTGGTCACGATCTGGGATGGCTTCCAAGCCTACTTCGAGAGAAGGGGCTTGCCGTTCGACTACATCCTCTACACGAACTACGAACGCCAGGTGGAAGCCCTGCTGGCCGGGCACATCCACGTTGCATGGAACTCGCCGCTGGCTTGGCTGCAGACGGAGCGGATTGCGGCGAGACTTGGGCAACGCGCGCAGGCCATCTGCATGCGCGATACGGACCGGGACCTGATCTCCGTGATTGTGACCAGAGAGGGCGGCCCGGTGCGCAGTATCCTGGATCTGAAGGGCCGTCGCGTCGCAGTTGGGGCAAAGGATTCCCCGCAAGCGACGCTGATTCCGCTATACCACTTGGCGCAGCAGGGTCTGCAGCCGCACATCGATTTCGAAGTGCTGCCCTTCGACCGGCTGGTGGGCAAGCATGGCGACCATATCGGCGGAGAGCGAGACGCGGTGCGGGCTCTGCTTCGCGGCGAATGCGATGCGGCCTGCCTGATTGACGGCAACCTGCTGTTGTTCGCGCAGGAGGGTACGCTGCCGGCAGGTTCCGTGCGGGTCCTGGCGATGACGCAGGCGTACGACCACTGCAACTTCACCGTGTTGGACGGACGGATGCCGGCTGCGGTGGCGATGTTTCGAGAGATCCTGCTGGCCATGTCGTATGAGGATCCGGAGGTGCGGCGGCTGCTCGATCTGGAAGGGTTGAAGCGCTGGCTTCCAGGCCGGACCGAAGGCTACCAGGTGCTCTCCAATGCCGTCGACGCTTTCGGGTATCTGGATGACTTCACGGCCGCCGTTATTGGGCGATGCAAGTAGAGTTGGGAGAGCTGCGGTTTGAGCAAGGAGGGGCGCTGCTGGTGAAGCGGGCCCTTCGCAAGGCTTTCGAAGTGACGGTGAGCGGAAACCAGCCGGATCTGGTTGTGCATCTGCGGGCCTGGTGCCGGGCCGAAGGACATATGCTGCGGGTGGACTCGGGCCAATGCCGCATCATCCGCGGCCCCGCGGCCGAGCAGCGCTGGCATGCGGCGGAGCGGGCCGGGCGCGCCGACTCTCAGGACCCGGAAGCGGTATCGGATCGGCCGCCGCAACGCTGGGGACTGGCCGGACGGGGCGCGCTGGTGGAGGCTGGTTCCCCGGAGTTCCATTTCGCACTCGGTCGCAAGCAGGAGTTGTGGACAGCGGATGCAGCGCGGATGTATGCCCAGGCCGCCGCGGCGCAATGGGACCCCGCGACGGCCGTACCGTGGGGCACGCAGTTCGACTTGCCGGAAGAGGTGGAAGACGCCGTTGTGCAGGTGATGACCTACCTCATCGAGAACGAGACAGCGGCGCTGGTGATTCCGAGCCGCTTCGTGGCGCAGATGCATCCGCATTTCCGCGAGGTGATGCAGGTGCTGGCGATCCAGGCGGCGGATGAGGCGCGGCATATCGAAGTGTTCACGCGGCGGGCGTTGTTGAAGCGAAGGGAACTAGGCCTATCGACAGCAGGCGGGCAGGCTTCGCTGCAGACACTGGTAGAGGAGCCGAACTTCGCCGTGGCGGCGTTTCTGTTGTCGGTGCTAGGTGAGGGAACGTTCCTGAATCTGCTGTGGTTTCTCGAGCGCCATGCTCCGGACCCGGTGACCTCTGCCGTGTGCCGGCTCGCGGCGCAAGATGAAGCGCGGCACGTAGCCTTCGGCATGTCGCATCTGCGCGAGCACCTGCTGGCCGAACCCGGGTTAGCACAAACGCTACGCAACGCCGTGCTGCGGCGCCATGAAGCCTTGCGCCATACCGCGGGCCTGAACGCGGAGGTATTCGAAGCGCTGGTGCTGCTGGCGGCGGGGTCGTGGAAGGTTGCGGATATCGGGAGAGGCTACGAGGCGGTATCGGCACTGGTGCAGCAAATGCACACCGGACGCAAGCGGAGGTTGATCAAGTTGGGATTCGATGAGGCGGGTGCGGAGGAGATGTCGGCACTGCATACCCGCAACTTCATGTAGCCGCGCTCATCGCGATTGCAGGAACTTGTCGATTACGGCCACCTGCTTCTTGACCTTGTCGGCATATTCAATACCGGGGTTGATGTCGAGCATGGTATTGAAGTGCTTGCGGGCGGCGGGCAGCAGGCTGACATCGCCAGAACTATCGGCCTGGCGCAGATAGCTCCAGCCGAGAGCGTAGTGAGTAAACGGGTCTTCCTTATCGAACGACAACGACTTCTGGCAGTACGCAATGGCGTTGTCGTAGTGGTTCAATTCCAGTTCGCAGTTGCAGAGGGCGAAGTAGGCCAGGCTGCGCAGTTCGCGCCAGACGTCGGTATTAGCGGCGCGCTTCTTCTTGCCGATGCCTAACGTGTAGCCGAGCACGTGATAGCCGAGAAACTTCTGCATGCTGGAACTATCGAAGTAACTGAGTCGCAGGTAAGTCTGGTATTCGGGAATCGCCTGGGAGAACTGCTTCTTCATACGCAGTCCTTCAGCAACGTAGAAGTGCGCCTCGGCGTTATTGGGGGTGAGGCGGATAGCATTGCGCGCTGCTTCGATGCTGTCGTCGAAGCGCTCCTTCAGGCGATACGCCTGCGCCAGCACATACCAAGACATGGCGTGGCTCTTGTCCCGCTGGATCACCTGGTTCAGCTGGCGGATGGACTCATCTTCATTGCCGGTATCGAAGAGCATTGCGCCGTAGGTCGCCCGGGCTTCCACGTAATCGGGATCCGTTTCGAGGGCCTGCTTGAAGGCCTTCGTCGCGTTGTCGTAGTCCTTCAGATCGCGATAGGCGCGGGCCAGATACAGCGCGGCCTGGCTGTAGGTGGCATCCAGCCGCAGGATCTCCTGAAAATCAGAAACGGCCCGGCGATACTGCTCCGGGCCGCGCGCTTTCTGGTACCGATCGACCGCATCGTCGAACTTGTCGAGCGCCGCCTTGGGGCGCCGCCGGGGCACGCGCATCTTGAAGCTGATCGTCGTGTCCTGGCCGGGATAGACGATCTCTTCGCGTGGCCCATCGGGCTCATAGCCCATGTGAACACCCTTCACCTGGTGGACGCCGGGCTGGATGCCGGGCAGGCGCAGCGGCGTGCCTTTGTTGACAACGCCGACGCTCTTACCGTCGACGAAGACCTCCACATTATCCATGTTGGTCTCAAAGAGCATGGTGCCGAACTTAGCTGGCGGCGGGGTGCCGATGGTGGCTCCGGCGGGGATGTAGGCCAGCAGCATGCCGTTATCGAAGCTGCCGCCGACGGTGGGGTTCTGGCGGCCACCGGAGGCTTCGCGGACATTACGCTGGACGTAGGCGGTGAGTTCATCGGCGGTGACCAGCCCGTCGCGCGATTCGTCGGCCTCGCCTTCCATGCCTTTCACCACATAGTAAGTGAAGATGCCGTGCCCGCCGCCCCATTCGGGGCTCTCGAAGGACTGTTCGCGATCGCGGCTGGCGGTGAGCGAGAACAGCGAGCGGTTCATGTCGAGCAGGCGGCTGTTCAGCGTACGCGAATCGGTGTCGGAGGTGACCGCACCGGAGTGGCAGGCATCGGTGAGCATCACCTTCCACTTGCCCTTTATCTTG
>JAEUQF010000030.1 GCA_016789745.1 Bryobacterales bacterium | reverse complement strand
GTGCAGAAGCTCCAGCCCTGCTTCGTTGTCGCCCCGCAAACCGATCGCGGTTGGATCCGCTACTCCAGCCGCCGCCCGGCCGTCAATCCACCGCGCGACCAACGCCCCGTCGCGGTCGCCGGCATCGGCCAAGGCGCGCACGCCGCCATCGACCTCGTCCGCTCTCTCATCGCCGAATTCAACCTCGACGACAAACGCATCTACATCAGCGGCCAATCCATGGGCGGAGGGGGCACCTGGCACCTCATCGCCTACTTCGGCGAGATGTTCGCCGCGGCCGCGCCCTACTGTGGCGGATTCACCGCGGAGATCGGCGACGAGAACCCGCAACTTCCCGTCTGGAACTTCCACGGCACCGCCGACGAAACCGTGGACATCCAGATTTCGAGGGACCGCATCGCCGCCCGCAAGCAAGCCGGCGGCCTGCCCAAACATACGGAGTTCGAAGGCGCCGGCCACCTCATCGCCCCCTACGCCTGCACCGAACCCAACCTGCCCGAGTGGCTCTTCTCCCAAAACCTCTGATGGAGGGCGGGGCCCCAGACCCGCAAGGGGCCCCCAGGCCCCTTCACAACGCCCGTTCCCCACTACGCGCATCAAACACCCAAGACGACTTCGCCGGCAGCGTCACCTGCAGCGTTCTCCCGCCACGCAGCACAATTCGCCGCGCTCCACCCTCCTTCGAATGCACCAGCACCAACCCCGCCCCGGCGTGCACCACATCCTCCCCACCCTCCACATACAAGTGCGCCCCGGCCTCCCGGAACACTTCCCGCCACTCCGCCGCCGTCCCCAAAGGAGTCGTCGCAAACCAAACCTTCCCATGGCGCGATAACCCCGCCTTCCCTTCCCCCACCGTGAACAAAGGCCCAGGCTGCAGGCGCAAGTCCAACCCCGTCACCTCCCGTGAAAAGCCCGCATCCAACCGCACCCCATCGCAATACCCCGGCACGCCCTGAAACAGCACGTGCCGTCCATCCGCCATCACCCGCTCGCGCACCAATCGCCGCTGCCCGGCCGTCATCAACCAGGTATTCGCGAACACCACCAGCTTGAACCGCCGTAAATCCAGCTTCTCTAAATCCCGCAAGTGCACCGTCTCCAACGCCGCAGCTGCCCGCCACGCTTGCCCAATCGTCCGATTCACGGCCTGCACATCGGTCAGCTTATCGGTGCCCTGGATGCTCCCTGTGTAATAGAAAACCTCCGTATCAAACACAAACAGAACATCCCCCGCCGGCACATAATCCCGCTCGTGATACCGCTCCACCACTTTCCGAATCCGCCCAATCTCCGCCATCAGCCGGTCATCCAACCACCAACCCGCCTGGTTCGCCGGGCCGAAGTCGTAGTACCAAAGCCCCGCACCGCGCGTGAAACTCTCGAACACGTTCCGCCGCAGCAGCGCATAGTCAGCCTCAACGTCGTTCAGCTTGAACGCGGTGTCCACATCGTTGCGCCACGTCCACGAAGGCGTCTGGTCCATCTCATCCAGAAACAACTTCCCGTTCAGCCGCACCGATTCCGTCAACCCGCGCGAAATCCCACACCCGCCCATATCCCGAAAGAAAGCGCCATACGCCTGCGGCGCACTTAAATAGTCTACGTCCGGCGACGCCAATACCCGATCCAGACACAAGTGCCCACCCGTCGCCTGCCGGTCGAACATCGAGAAGAAATACCCGTAGAACGTGCCCGTCACCAGCGGCCGGGGCCACGTGCGTTTCACCAACCCGCACAACTCCACAATGCGCTCCGCCACCAACTCCTGCTGGCAGCGATAGTAATCAATCACCGGCTGCCGCCGCGCCGGATCGCGAAAGATGCCGTCATCCAACACGCGCCGCTCCTCCACGCCCGGCACCGCCACCGGCTCCCGCCCCTTCGCGTTCCGCCACGCCGCGAACCGCTCCTGCATCGGCCTGCTGACATCCGGCTCATTGCGCATGAAGCCCCAGTAGTGCCACTCGCCATACACGCCGCAAGCCACATGCACACCCGCCAGCGCCGCGCCTTCTTCTGTTGCCGCCAGCCCGCGCAGCAACGCCGCGGTCTGCCGCCGTGCCACCGCCATCCACTTTTCCGACGCCAGGCTCGCCCGCGGCTTTCGCCGCAAATCATCCATCAGATACCGCACCGGCTGCGTGCGTTCGGAAGGCTCGAAATCGCCGTTGGCGTAGCGCGTCAGTTCATCGGGGTGCGCCGCATTCCACCAACCCGGCGCATTCACGTGCCAACGCAAAACCACCGCCGGATCGGGACACAGATCCAACACGCCGCGTATCTGGCGCCGCGCGGGTTCAATCGAAAAGGTATCCTCGCGAGGCCAGCAGTCCTCCAGAAACAGATCCACCTGAAACAGCCGGAAGCCCTCCTTCACGAACCGCTGCAGGCTCAGCCGCGGCGTCTCGTCATAGCTCCAGCGACCACCCCAGGCGTCCGTCAACGCATAGAACATCGCCGCCACCGGCTGATCGCGCACGAACAGCGTCGGCTTGCCCTTATGCGCACGCACCGCCGCCGTTACGGGCGATGCCGCCCCAAGCGCCACCATCGGCGCACCCGCAGCACCCGTCAGAAAAGAGCGCCGCCGCAAGCTACGCGCTCACCTTATGCGCCACCGCGATCGCATGTTTGATCCGCCCCCAATCCACCTCACCCGGCACCGTACAATCCGCGGCTAAAATAAACTGCTTCGGCGCGCTCTTCACAACGCGCCGTACCTCGGCCTCCACCGCGTCCGCCGGCCCATTCACCAACACGCCATGCCGGTCCAATCCGCCCATCACCGGCCGCTGGAACATCCCCGCAATCTCCTGCCACGACAACGTGCGGTTCGTCAGCTTCGGATTCACGTTCACGACGTGCCCCGGATAGTCCAGCACCTGCCGATACCCCGCATACGGCGCGTTGTAGTCGCACACATGCAGAATGTTGAACGCGCACTTGGCCTGCGCTTCCTTCATCGCCACCAGGTCCGCCGGCTTGATGTACTTCGCAAACAGCCGCCCATCGCCGATGGTCTTCGCCTCCGATCCCTGGGTCGACATGTAAAACCCATCCACACCCGCCTGAATACACGCCCGCACAAAGATCATCTGGCTCTCGATCAGAACATCCAGCCCCTTCTGCACCGCATCCGGATTCTCGTCCAGATGCGCCTTCAACACCGGCCCCGTCGCGCAATGCCCCGCGCACATGTACGGCGAATACAGCGTCATCAGAATCAACGCATCTTTCTTCGCCGACTTCACCAACTCACGCACCGTCACCAGCAGCGGCTCATAGAAATCAATCTTCCGCAGCGCCAGCTTAGACCAATCCGAAGGCTTCACCAGAAACGGCTGCCGTTCATAGGTCTGCTCAAACTGGATCTTCACGAAGTCCATGTCCGTCTGCCGGAAGAACTCCAGATGCTTCTGCGCCGCCGCCGTGCCGTTCTTATACCGCGGTCCGAAATGCAGGAAAAAGGCCGCCGGCGTATAGCCGGGCTCGGTCTTGCCCGCCAGCCACTCCATCATGCGCTCGCGCTTGTTTCCAGCACGCGCGGCGGGAGCGGCATACAGCGATCCAGCGCCAAGCGGCGCCAAGGCAAGAAACCGGCGTCTATTCATAAACCCAGCATACCCCCGCCCTCACTGGCCGGCGTCTTGGAAAAACCGCAGCACCTCCGCCAACCCTACCTGCTCCGGCCTCACCCGCGCCTCGCCCTCCACCGCACTCCGCACATCCAGTCCCATCGGCGTCCGCACCGTCCGCCACTCGGCGCCCTTCTGCAATAGGAGCAGCATCACCGGCCAGTTCTGCGTCGCCATCGCCTGCGTCAACGCCGTAGCGCCCGTGTTCGACTTCACCCGCAAATCCGCGCCCCGGTCCAACAGCATTCGCATCACGCTCACATCCACAAACTTGCCCGTAGCCGCGAAGTAAGCCGCATGCCCGAATTGATCCTGCTTGTTCGGATCCGCGCCCGCCTCCAGCAACAGACGCACCGGCTCTACGCCCACCTTCGCACTCGCGTAGATCGCGATCGCCAGCGGCAACGCCTCCCCCGCATTCGGATCCGCGCCCGCCGCCAATAACGCCCGCAGCACTCCCACTGATCCGCCCGTCTTCTCCATCTGCCGCAACGCCACTACCAGCACGTTCGACCCGTCTCTACCCAACTGCTTCAAATTCGCCCCGCGAGCCGCAGCGGCCACCGCGCCTGCATCGTCCCGCGCGATAGCAGCCTCGATCTCCCGCATCGCCCCCGCCTTAAACATCGCCACCCCGCCATCCGCGGTTCGATACTGGTTCAGCCACATCTCCGCAAACCCGCGCCCACCCACCAGCAACAGCAGTGGCGCCGCCACCACGAGAAACGCCACCACGCGCAGCCACGGCGCCGTGGCCATCACGAACACCGCTGCCGCGCCCAACAGCAAAGCCCCCGGCAGCAACAGCATCACGCCCGCCACCGAAACCCAACTCGTATGGCTCGACGCAGCCGCAGCCAACCCCAAGACAAACAGCAGCCCCAATGCGGCGACATCCATCGCCAGCAGCACCCAGAACGCAATCCGTAGCAGCAGCATCATCCGATATACTAGGGCGCAAACCGCCCGTGAAACCGATCACCATCCTCGTTTTCCTACCGCTGCTCGCCGCGGCCCAGATCACCGAACAGCACGTCATGGTGCCGATGCGCGATGGCGTTCGCCTCTCGGTCTATCTCTACATCCCGGAAGGCAAGGGCCCCTGGCCCGTCCTCTACGAGCAACGCTACTCCGACGTCACCGTAGAATCCAGCAAACGCAACTACCGCATGCTGGCGTCGAAAGGCTACGTCGTCGCCGCCGAGAACTTCCGAGGCGCGCAGAAATCGGAAGGCGTCTACACCGGCTACCGGGCACTGAGTTGGGGCGAACAGCAGGACGGCTACGACACGGTCGCCTGGCTCGCCAAACAGCCCTGGTCCAATGGAAAAGTCGGCACCTTCGGCGGCTCCCAAGCCGGCTACGCGCAGAACTTCCTGGCCGTCACAAGGCCGCCCGCCCTGGTCGCCCAATACATGACCGACACCGGCCAGAGCCTCTTCCACCTGGGCTACCGCCGCGGCGGCACCACCCGCCGCATGGCCTTCCAGGAAGCCCGCGACCCGAAAGACGCCATCAGCCTCAACCACGCCATCTTCAATCACGGGCCCTACAGCGACTACTGGCACATCGAAGATGTTACGAGAATGTGGGACAAAATGAACGTCCCCTGCTTCACCCTAGGCAGTTGGTATGACTTCATGAATGTCGGCTCCATCGAAAGCTACATCGCCCGACAACACAAAGCCGGCCCCAACTCCAAAGGCAAACAGAAACTCCTCATCGGTCCCTGGCTTCACGGCTCCAGCTACCGCCACCAGGGCCCCGTCGGCGACATCACCTACCCACCCAACTCCATATTCCCCGTCTGGGATCACATGGTCCGCTGGTTCGACCATTACCTCAAAGGCATCGACAACGGCGTAGACCGCGAGCCCACCGTCCGATACTACGTCATGGGAGCTAACCAATGGCGCGAAGCCCAGGACTGGCCCGTGCCCGCCAAGAACACCCCCTACTACTTCCACAACACCAAAACCCTCAACACCACCCAGCCCAAGGCCGAAGCCCCCACCACCTACCAAAGCGATCCAGCCAACCCCGTCCCCATGCCCGGCCGTGCCTTCGCCGGAGCCAAAGATTCGAGAGAAACCGACCAGCACAAGGACGCCCGCACCTTCACCACGGAACCCCTCACCACCCCGATCGAATGGACCGGCCTCGTCAAAGCCGAACTCTACGTTTCCTCCACCGCCCCTGACTCCGACTTCATCGTCAGAGTCAGCGATGTCTACCCCGACGGCCGTTCCATCCTCATCATCGATGGCATTCGCCGCGCCAGATTCCGCGACGCCTGGGAAAAGGAAGTCTTCATGACCCCGGGCCAAACCTACAAGGTAGCCTTCGACGTAGGCTGGCTAAGTCAAGTCTTCGAAGAAGGCCACCGCATAAGGGTAACCGTAGCCAGCACCGGAGCCCCCTTCTACGACCCCAACCCGCAGACCGGAGGCCCGGTCACCTACGACCCACCCGCGAAGGGCCAGGTAGCCACCCAGACCCTACACCACAAGGGCGCACAAGCCTCAAAGATCATCGCCCCAGTCCACATCGCAAAGCTGAAATAGTCTGCGGTGTGGACTGCGTACTCCGCGCCGCGGCTCCGGCGCAGACGGTCGGGGAGTTGCGCCCATTGCTGACGGCAGAAGGGCGTTTCTCTTTTGGCTCCGCTGTGGACGCAATTCACGACGTGCTGGTTTCTGGCACCGGTGGCGCTGCTGACCGTGGGTTGGCGGGCGTTGAGGACAAACTCGTCCGCTCTGCTGCTTTTCGCGGTGTGGAGCGCGCTACTGATGGCGGCGTCGTTCCAACAGATCCGCAACTGCTACTATCTGGCGGTAAACATGGCATTGCTGAGCGGGTTTGCCTGCGCGCAACTG
This sequence comes from Bryobacterales bacterium, assembly GCA_016789745.1. Classification (GTDB taxonomy): domain Bacteria; phylum Acidobacteriota; class Terriglobia; order Bryobacterales; family Bryobacteraceae; genus CADEFT01. Next base: position 21,201 of record JAEUQF010000030.1, on the reverse strand, counting down.
ATCCGGCTCGATCGCCGCTACGAGCGGATAGCGGCCGGCATGCTGGTGGGAGCGGCGCTGCTGATTCCCAACGTCTCGGTGGCCTACCCGCTGGCGAGGGCGGCCACGGGATTGCGGCAGGATTGGTGGAGCGCGCTGGCTTTCCTTCGCAACGAAACACCGGAGCCATTCGGCGATCCGACGGCCTTTAACCGCTACTTCCCACGCCTTGCTCCAGGAGCGGTGTTCCGCTACCCCGAGTCCGCCTACGGCATCCTGAGTTGGTGGGATTTCGGCCACTGGATCAGCGCCTACGGCCGCCGCATCCCGGTTGCGAACGGAATGCAGACCGGGGCAGGTGAGGCGGCACGGTTTTTCACGGCTACCAATGCTGGCGAGGGTGACGCCATCCTGCGCCAGACGGGTGCAGGATACGTGATCGCCGATTCGAGCATGGCGCTTGGCGGTCCGCGGGTGGTCAGTCCGGGCAGTGGGACCTTCCTCGCCATGGCGGCCTGAGCCGGACGCAAGGAGACTCAGTATTGGGAAGAGTATCTAACCAGGGACGGTATCGCGTTTCCTGTGTTTTATCCGGCCTACTATGAATCGATGCTGGCGCGCTTGTATCTGTTCGATGGACAGGCGCAGACACCCACGGGAACCTGGGTAATCCAGGATGGGGAAGAAGGGAGGGCGGCCGGAAACGCAAACGGCTCAAGTGGAGTAAGCGCTTCGACTCCTACGAAGAGGCGCGGCGACACATGCGAGATCACCCTTCTCCCTATTTCGTGATCGGGGGGGCCTGATCCGCTGCAAAGCTGTGTTTCCCTTGGCAAACTGGACCGGTATCGACTGAGATTTACGTCTCAGCCTCTGCCGAGGGCACGTGGTGAGGCAACGCGTGCGACGCCGACAACCTGCGGAAACGCTCTCTTCACCAACGTTACTTACAGTGCCTACAACCTCACACTCCCGATCAACAAATGGGCGGAGTATTGTAGTTTGACCCGGGTTCCCGGCACAGGAACGACCTGTGTGCAGCCGCGACGCAGGCTGATTACGAGGGATGCGTAGCCGACTTTTGTCCGTTCTTGCCGGATCTCATGACCTCGGCCCGCAACTATCAGGGGATCGCCTGTTTGTCGGCGGCCGTGCCAGGGGAGCCTGTGCTCAACCGGGTCTTCCGGTGCTCGGCCACTTACACTGCAAGCGACGCCGCCGGTTGCGCCTATCCGAACCCGCAGATGCTGTCCGTACTAACTGACAACTGGGCGAGCTTCAAAAGCTCGGCAAGGACTGCGACGGGGGTCAGCTCTACATCGACGGTGCAGTGGCAAATGAGCATGGACAATGGTGCGAACTTCGTACCGGCGCCTGGTGGGATTTTCCCGACATACAGCTTCAGTGCGTTGGCGTGGATGACTGGCAGCCAGTATCGAGCGGTGTGGAGCAACCGGCTGGGCTCTGTGTACACCGGCCCGGCGACGTTGACAGTGAATTCTGTGGCTGCGCCAGTCACGCGCCTGTGTGTTACCAACAATGCGGGGCAGGGCACGGTGGAGCAGTATGACGCAGCCAATGGGGCGTTCAGCAGTAACTTCACTCCCGTGGATGCACCGAAGGGCATCATCATCGATCCAGCCGACGGTGCGGTGCTTGTAGCGAGTTCGACGGAGAACCAGATTCTGAAGTTTAATGGGCCAGACGGGAGCTCCCGCTGGCGTCCTGGTTGACGGGACGATTCCCTGCTCGGGCAACACGTTGATGGTCCGGCCGGGATTGTCTTCGGCCCCGATTCCCACCTGTATGTCGCGGACACAAACAACAACCGGGTGGTGAAGTATGACGGGCTGACCGGGTCGTGTCACGGCGCCTATGCTACCGGAGCGACGCTGAACCGGCCGAATGGCCTCGTGTTTGGGCGGGACGGATATCTGTACGTGGCGAACCTCAGCGGCACCATAGCCCGGTTCGCACCCGGCACCGGCGTAGCCGCGGGTGCGGTCACGGTCGGAACCGCGCCTGCCGGGATCACGATCAGCCCGGTGGATGACAACCTCTACGTGACCGATCGGGTGGTTGCCGGTCAGGTTTATATGATTTCCAAGAGCACCTTCCCGAGCTCCACGCCAGGGGTCTTTGTGGGTTCTCCCGCGGGAGGGCTGAACAATCCGGAAGGTCTTGCCTTCGGCCCCGACAACAATCTCTATGTTGCCAGCACCTCCAGCATTCCACGGATCGACGGGTGCGTTGCTTTCCTCGTTCATCAACAATGTGCCGGCGGGTGTGGGGCCTACGTTCCTGGTCGGCGACGAGCCCGGTGGCCGTATCGAACGGCGGCGCTTCCGCCAGTTTCACGTTGCCCGGGCGGCACTCCGGCCGGGCCCTACACGATTCGAGCGACTTATAGCGGAGGCGGCAGCTTCCAAGGATCCAGCGACAACACGAAAATGCTGACGGTGAACCAGGCGTTGCCTGTGGTCAGTTGGAGCAACCCGGCAAGTATATCCTTTGGCAGCGCGCGTTCGAGCACGCAACTGAACGCGACGGCCAACGTTCCGGGCACGTTCGTGTATACGCCTGCGGCGGGAACGGTGCTGCCGGCCGGTGACGGGCAGCTGCTCTCCGTGCAATTCAACCCGACCAATGCGAGGAGTTACCAGACCGCGACCGCCAGCGTAAGGATCAACGTGACAGGGGGCGGTCCAGCGACGCTGGTCTCCACAAACACGCTGGCGCGTGCTCCGGGGACCAACGAGGTGGTCCTGACGACGACGATCGCTAACACCGGCGGTTCGGCAGCGACTACGGTCCTGCTGAATTCCGCCAGAATCGGCACGACGGCGGCGACTACGCCACTGCCGGTTGTGGTGGCCGGCAGCATTCCCGCGGGGGGCGCAGCGGTGGTGACTTTGCGATTCCCCGCGGCAGTGGGCGTGGCGGGGGCGCGAGTGGTGCTCACGATGAGCGGCACGCACTCCGGCGGATCGTTTGGGCAATCCGCGCGTGTGATTTTACCTTAGGAAAGTTCGGAACCTTTAGACATGCGGGCTCTCATTGCTCTCTTTCTCAGCTTGTCGGCCGGTCAGGCCGCGAGCATCCTGACTGTGACTTTCGCGTCGAATCCCCAGAGCGGGGCTCCGGGACAGACGCTCACTTTTTCTGGCATATTAGAGAACACCAGCGGTAGCGCTGTCTCCATCAACGCCAACAGCTACACCTTCGACATAGGCGGGGTGGGGGTGGTGGATGACTCGCCCTTCCTGATCAATGCTCCTCTTTCTCTGGCTGCATTCACCAGTTCGCCTTCGTTTGAGTTTCTGACAAATGACGATCCCCGGTTTGCAGGCGCCAGGTCCCTATCTGGGTGTGTTCACGATTCTCGGCGGCGCCGATGAGTTCGCGTTGGATGTGATTGGCACCGGTTCTTTTCAGGTGGACGTTACTTCGAGTTCGCAGGATGTGCCCGAGCCCGCCACGTTCCTGCTGATCGGCGGAGGTGTGGGCTTGCTGGCGTGGGGGCGGCGGCCATAGCGCTTCCCGGACCATCCTTCCACCAGGAGCGGAAGAGCCACGCGATTCCATTCCCGTCCCCAAGTGGTCGCGGGCTGTTTCCGCATGGTCTCCCGCATGGTGTGTAGTTGCGCGGGAGCCGCGAGGAACGACCGCAGGAGGCGCGCCAGATCGTCCGCAGTCCGGAACAGGTAGCCGTTCTCTCCCTGGCGGATCTGTTCGGAGAGACTGCCTCCATAGTCCAGAGCGCAGACAGGAACGCTTGCTGCGAGCAGATCGACGTTCTTCATGGCCAGATCCAAAGCGGAGGACGACTCGTGGAGGCTGACTCCCACGCTGGCGCCACGAAGCAAGGCGCGATAATCGGCTTCGCTGAGGAATCCGGTGTGGATGGCAAATCCGGCGTGGCGCAGCATGGCGATTCGTGGTTCGAGCCCGGCTCGCAAGGGGCCATCGCCCGTGAGATGGATGCGCAAGCGGTGGCGCAATGGATCGGACCGGAGCAAGTCCAGCGCGTCCAGAAAGCAGTCGACGCGTTCGTCGGTGGTCCAACCGCACGGAGAGACGACGACCACACAGCCATCCTGGTTCGGATTGGCATTTTCCATGCGAAAAGGGGCGTCGTACAAGACCTCCGCCGAAATCCCGAAGCGGGTGTGCAGGTCGCTTGCCATCGCCCGGGAGACACACAGATGACGATCGGCGCGCCGGGCCATCCATCCTTCGAAGACGGCGGCGAGTCTGACAAACGGGTGAGAGTGGCCGAGCCGCAGGGCCAGCATGGAGTAGCCGTAATTGTGCCAATCCACGATGAGACGCGAGCCTTGCAGTCTGGCGGCAAGCCATGCCGAGGCCAGAGTCGGAAAGCTGGGCGGATTCTGCACCAGGATGTGGGTAGGCCGGGTGCGAATCAACTGCGCCGTCAGATCGAGAAACACCAGCGCCATCCTTATGCCGGACCGATCAGGAAGACAAACCTGGATCGTTGTTCGCCGAGCCTGGGAAACGCCCGCAGCCTGAGCAAGCGAACGTGGGGCGGCAGTTCGGGAGCTTGCCTGGCGAGAGCCAAAACCAGCGTTCTCAGGCCTTCGGCGGACAGTTGGCCGATGTGGTTCATCATGCGAGGGCTGCGGACAACCTCACCGACGACAACCACGGCGATCTTGCTTTCTCTCATGACTGTAGGGGCGCGATTCGTGCCCGGGATCGCGGGTGAACCTGTGTACGATACAAGCTTGCCAGAGCGTGCGAGGCTGCGGCGCATCGCGGTTGCGGGAGGATTTAGCGCGGGGCATATCCTGCCAGCAATCGAAGTATTGCGAACCTACCGGGCCGAATATGGCGCGCAAGGATTTTCGTAGGCTGTCCTGAGGCATGGAAAATCGCCTGGTGTTGGATTCTGGCGAGCGGTTGGAGACGATTCCCGGGGCGCCCGTGGCCGGGCGGAGCGCGATAGCCAGGGTGGGTGCGATCTATGCGCTGGCCCGCGGAGTAGCTTGGGGACGTGCGCTGCTGCGGCGCGAGGGAACGCAGCTTGTCATTGGATTCGGTAGCTACGCGGCGAGTGGCGCGTGTTTGGCGGCGTGGTCGCTGGGAATCCCCGTGGTGATTCACGAAGCGAACGCCGCGTTCGGGAGAGCAAACCGGCTCCTACTGCCTTTTTCCCAGGGTGTTTGTGTCGCATTCGATGGCTTTCGGAATGAGCGGGTGGTGCGCACCGGGACACCTTGCCGGCCTACGGCTGCCTGGATTCCCGCGGCGGACGGCCGTCTGCGCGTACTGGTGATCGGAGGCTCACAAGGGTCATCTCATCTGCATCAGGAGGCACCGAAACTGCTGGCTGCCGTGAACCAGAGCCGGTGTTTGCGAGTGGTTCATCTGACCGGAGAGTTCGATCCGGCCGGGGTGGAGCGCTTGTACCGCGGGGTGGGTGTCGAAGCACGCGTGGAAAAGTTTTCGTATGCGATGCCCGCTCTTTACGCCCAGACAGACTTTGTTGTTGCTTGTGCCGGGGGCGGCTGCCTGGCGGAGATCGCCAATCAGGAACTGCCAGCGCTGCTGGTCCCCCTGTCGCGAGCGGCGGAAAACCATCAAGTCGATAACGCGCGCGAGTTTAGTCTGAAAACGGGATGCCTTTGGGCACGGGAAGAGGAATGGGACGCCGCGGAACAGGCGCGCCGCATCGTCGCGCTGCTGGACAACCCCGAAGCTTTAGACGAACTGAAGGCTCGCACGGCGCAGTGGGGCTTACAGGATGCCACGCTGCGTATCATTCGGGTGTGCGAGGAACTGCTGGGTTGAAGGTTGCCCTTGCCTTGGCCTTGGGGCGGTCTCGCAGGAGGAGGCGAGGGCCGGGCCATGGCGACCCGGCCGTATACGACTGCCCTACCAGTAGACCTTCAACCCCGCCTGCATCTGGCGCGGCGTATTGACCTGGTTGGTGACCAAGCCGAGGGTGGCCGCGTTGAGGCTGGTGGAGCCGGTGCCGAAGACGGTGCGATTGAAAAGGTTGAAGGCTTCCCAACGGAAGTCGATGCGAACGATTTCGCCGACGCGGAAGGTTTTGGCGAGGCTGATGTTCTCGTTGAAATTGGGGAAGGCGCGGACTTTGGGGTTGTAGCGGGTGACGTTGCCGAAGTCGTTGGGCTGGGCGCCGAATTGGGAGGCGGGCTTGAGGAAGCGGTCGCGGCCGGGGTCGAAGCCGCCTTCGCCGACCGGGGCACGCCAGTCGTCATAGCTGGTGACGAAGGGGCGGGTGCTTTCGTTGAAGATGGGGAGCGGATTGTTGCGGACCAGGGCGATGGGGGTGCCGCTGGAATAGATCTGGATGGCGGCGATGCGCCAGCCGCCAAGGACCTGGTTGAGGACGCCGGAAGTCATCCAGCGCTGGCCTTTGCCGAAGGGGAGGTCGTAGAGCGTGGAGAACTTGACGACGTGGGTCTGGTCAAAGGCGCCGATGGATTTCTCCAGGCGTCGGTTGTAGTGGTCCATGGCGCCGGTCATGTTGGCGTAGTAGGTGTCGGAGTCGGTGAGGATCTTGGAGAGCACATAACTCCAGTTGAGGGTGAGGCCCTTGGAGAAGCGGCGGTCCATTTTGAGGACGAAGGCGTGGTAGGAGGAGTGGCCGCTCTTGTCGCCGTTCTGGCCGTCGGTGACTATGTTCTGGTATTGGGGATAGGGGCGCATGGCCTGGGCGACGGTGCTGTTGAAGGAAGAGAAGGGGCGGGTGAAGCCGGCGTTACGGGCGGCGGCCGAGTCGATGTTGGAGCGCATGACGGCCTGGGCCTGGGTGACGCCGAGCCTGCCGACCAGCGCCTGGTAGGCGGCGGTGGGGACCTGGTTGAAGTTCAACAGTCCGGTCTGCAGGTGGGTGCCGACGTTGGCGTTGTAGCCGACCTCCAGCACCATGTTGTCGACCACCTGGCGTTGGATGGTGAAGGTCCAGAAGAGGTTCTCCGGCGCACGGGTGGCTTCCTGTCCCTGCCAGTAGTCGACGGTGTTGCCGTTGGAGAAGGAGGGGTCGATGGAGGGGGGCAGGCGGTAAGCGGGAAGGCCCTGGTCCAATTTGAAGGTGGGCGTGATGCCCTGGGACATGTTGTTGAAGACGTATTGGCCGATGAAGCCGGCGAAGTGTCCACTGCCGGCGACGGCGGTGACGCGGGAGAAGGAGCGGCCGAAGGCGGTACGGAAGGTGGTTTTGTTGTCGGGGGTGTAGGCAAGGCCGATGCGGGGGCCCCAGCCGCCCCACCAGTTGGGGACGAGGCTGTGGCGATTCTCCCGGCCCTGGCCGAAGCCGGCGAACCAGAGGGCGCCGGGGATGCCGTCGGCGGCGGGGTTGGGGCGCGTGGGATGGAAGTCGGAGTACTCGTCCTTGGAGTTGGTGGGGGCCAGGGTGACGTCGTAGCGGAGGCCGAAGTTCACGGTCAGCTTGCGGTTCACGCGCCAATCGTCCTGGGCGTAGAAGCCGAAGTAGGGGTATTTCTGCGTGACGGCGCGGATGGTCTCGGTGCGGCCGAGGTGTGCGTCGCCGAGGAGGAAAGAAGCGAAGGCGGCGCCGCCGCTGGCGGGCCAACTGGTGGCGCCGGGAACGGAGGTGCCGAGGAAGTTGAAGTCGGCGCGGCCGGCGATGTCCTGCTGCCCGAAGCCGTCGGCGTTCTGGCTGTGGTGTTGGAAGCCGAATTTGAGGGTATGGGAGCCGCGGATGTAGCTCAGGTCGTCCTTGATGCCCCAACCGGGCTGGTCGGTGCCGTTGTAGCTGGCGCTGCCCCAACTGGTGAGGCCGTCGGTGAAGTTGATGACGGGGAAGTTCTGGTTGCAGTCAACGACGTTGGCGATGCAGACCTTGTCCTTCCAGTTCTTGTCGACGTTGGCGTAGAAGCTGTTCTTGGTGAAGGTGTTTTTGGCCCAGGAGAAGTGGTTGACCATGGTGGGCGAGATGGTCCAGTCTTCGGTGACGCGGTAGGCTTCGGTATCCCAGGCCTGGAGTTGGCCGTTCCAGAGGGGTTCGGGGAGGCCGGGGGCACCGGCGGGGCCGGCCTGGCGGCGAAAGCGGGTGGTATTCCAGAGGAAGCTGACGCGATGGTTGCTGCCGATCTGCTGGTCGCCCTTGACGCTCCACTTGTCGGTTGGGGTGACGAGGGTTCCGCCGGAGACGATGTAGTTTTGGCGGACATACGCGCTGGTGCCGGGGACGCCGCCGCGATTGGGAGTGACGGCTTTGCCGAACTGGGCAATGGCGTTGGAGGTGTTGGCGAAGCGGCTGACGGGGATCTGGTTGTTGGGGAAGAGATCGCGAACGAAGCCGTTACCGGCGGCGTTGGCGCGGGTGGTGCTGGGGTCGTAGATGGGAACGAGGCGGTTGTTCTGGTCGACCCAGTTACGGAAGTCGCCGGAGTACATTTCGGGGGTGGGTACGGTGAGGATGGTGTCGTTGGAGCCGACGCGGTTGCGGAAGCCTTCGAAGGAGGCGAACCAGAAGGTTTTGTTGCGGCCGTCGTAGACCTTGGGGATGTAGACGGGGCCGCTGGCGGTGACGCCGAAGTCGTTCTGGCGGTAGACGCTGCGGGTGTTGGCGAAGAAGCCGCGGGCGTCAAGGGCATCGTTGCGAAGGAAGTCGTAGACGTTGCCGTGGAATTGGTTGGTACCGCTTTTGGAGGCGAAGGTCATGACGCCGCCGCCGGCCTGTCCGTACTCGGCTTTGAAGCCGTTGGTGTCGACGGTGAATTCGGTGAGGGCTTCGACGGAGGGGGTGTTGAGCGCGGCCTCACTGGCGTCACCGGAACGGTTGGTGGTGACACTGTAGCCGTCGAGGGTGGCGTTCCAGGCGGCGGCCTGACCGCCCCCGATGGACAGGGTGGTGCCGTCGCCGCGCGCTTCGGGGACGATGGCGACGAGGTTGAAGGGACTACGCAGGGTGCCGCCAACGACAAGGGGCAGCTCGTCGACCATCTTGTTCTGCACCTGCGTGGAAACCTTGGCGTTGTCGGTTTGGATGACACTGGCGACGGCGGATACTTCGATCTGTTCACTAACCTGGCCGAGTTGTAACGTCATATCCAAGCGGACGGAGGAAGCCGCGGCGACGATGACGTTCTGTTGCAGGAAACGTTTGAAGCCGGTGGCAGTTACTTCCACCCGATAGGCGCCGGGGACAAGATTGGCGACATTGAACTCACCGGCGCTGGAGGCGACGGTTTGGGCGGTGGCGTTGGTACCGGTGTTAGTGGCAACGATCTGGGCGCCAGCAACGGCCGCGCCGGTGGGATCAACCACTAAACCGCTGATATTGCCTCTTTCGCTCTGCGCGAACAAGGCAGACGCGAGGCTTACAACGAGAGCCAGGCATTGGATCATAAGTTCCCCTTTCACGTGGGTCAGTGTTTGGGATTTTATGTAATCCGGCGGAGCGCGTCACTACGGAAAATCAATTACGAGGGATAGATACAGGGAAGTCTGTAGACGATGGATGTTACTACATGGTTGTTACTGGAAGCGCTGTATGCTGGCGCCAGGATGTGTTAGTTTTGTGACATGGTGCGCGAGGGAAGGTGCGATGGGTGGCGGGTTTGGCGATAGCGGGCCGCGGAAAGACATCTCTGGGCCGCCGATGAACGCCGATGAACGCAGATAAGACGGGGCTATTCTGCATCCTGCTAGGGCATGCGATGGTGAGTGCGGGCCGTCCATGTGCAGGGATGGATCGAAGCTGCAGCAATTGACGGGGCAGCTTCGGGGGGAGTGCTGTTCGTTCACGATGGACGGGGGCATGGGAGGGTGTGCGGCGCGGCAGCTTGGTTTGGCGATGCTGTGGCATGAAGAGCAGGGAGTGTGTACGGTGGGCGGCGGCGTTCGCAGGTGGTAACGGCTATGTCGCTATCGTAGTTTGGGGCGAAGGCGAGTGCGGCGCTGCCGGCGTTGCGGCGGCTGTTGGAAGCCGATCCACAGGGGCACGACAGCGCGCGGTTGCGGGAAGCGATCGCGAGGATTACCCCTTCCCGTGCTACTCGTTAAGGCAACGCGTCGGCAGCCTTCAAACACAGCTCCCGGGAGGGGCTCATCACAGCGTAGATTCTATCCGTGTCTCCGAACACCAGCGTTACCCGCCCGATTCCACCGTCGTCGTTGAACTCCTGGACAAGGAGGCCGGTGCCCGACCGCAGCGAGACCTCCTCCATGCGTGCCGGCTCATCGGAGGGAATGCCGATAAGCCAGGATGGATTCGCGGCGTAGCGCCGTGCGAGCGCGCGCGCCTCCCACCAGGACAACCCCACACTGCGGAATACGGTTTCGGCGAACTGCGAGAGGGGGAAGCCATAAGGGAGAGATAGCTGTATGGGCCTGGATTGCAGGATCTGAATCTCGCCGGGGTAATCGGCGGCGACCAGGGGGCCTATGCCGGCGCGTAGCGTCAACCCATCCCACTGGTCGGGAACGGCGACATGCGATGCATTCGTGCGAGCGAGAGCGGCTCGCAACTCCGTTGTTCGAACGGTGAATTCGACCGACATGGCCCCGATCACCGACAGGGTAGGCTTGCCGAGCCAGGATCCGGTTGCGGGCAGGCGCGGCGGGAAACCGGCGCGCGTCCCGGCGTCGTCGAGTCCACTCACGGCGTGAAGGCCGGAGCCCATCAGGTTGGTGTGGAACGGCGTATCGGACAGGTCCACCCGAACCACATCGATCCGATTGAGGAAGAGGCGGAACCACAATTCCTGGGCCATGGCTCGGCCCTGTGGCAAGGCGAGGATCGCGATGGCCAGTGCTGCCAACGCGGGCGCGGCGAGCCATGCCTTGGCGCGCGGCTGTGGCCGTAGTTTGCGGTTGAGGGTGGCGTGTGCGCGCGGGAGGTTGGGCGTCCAGGTGGGCGCAACTTTCGCGAGCCGCTCGGCGACCCAGGGGCTGTTAGCGTTGGTTTCCATATCGTCTCTCGTACTCTTTCCGGAACGCGGTTTGTGCACGGCTCAAGAGGCTTCCGATGGAAGTGACGTTGAGTTGGGCGGCGGCAGCGATCTCGCGATAGGTCAAATCCTCGGCCCAGAGGAGCAGGACCTGCGCGTGGCGTTGGTCGATGGCGGCGAGCACTGTACGAACGTTCGCCTGCTGGGCGTCCGCCTCGTAGAGCTGCTGCGGGGTAGGCGGAGAGCGGCGGAGCGAAGAGAATAGACGCTCGAACCGTTCCCGCCGTGCCTGTTTGCGCCACTCATCGACGGCCTCGCGCACAGCGGTGCGGTAGAGCCAGCCTTCGGCCTGCTCCCCGTGTGCGCTGGGATTGCGCTGCCATTTGACGAACACCTCGACGGCTAACTCTTCCGCGCGGGCCTGGTCACAGATGACGCGGCCAATGACGCGGGCAATGCGCCCGTAATGGGCATCGAAAAGGGTGTCGAGGTCCATAGGTCCGGTCGTCCCAGATTCTAACGTCGCCATGCTGGATGCGTTCACAGTTCAAGAACGTTTGAGCGGAGCGGTTTGTGCCAGTGGCACGGGATTTGTTGCGTGGCGGGCGTGGCAGGGCTGTCAGGGGGTGGGCTTCTTTTTCGGCGGGCGAGTCCGCTTGGCGGGTGGCGATTTTGCGGCGCTGCAGGGGGTGAGTTTGACGAACTCGGTGGGGTTAACGGGCGTGGCGTGGAGGTTGACGCCCCAATGCAGGTGGGGTCCGGTGGCGAAGCCGGTGGAGCCGACGTAGCCGATGACGTCGCCCTGGTTAACGCGTTGGCCTTCGCGGACGGCGACCTTGGACATGTGGAGGTAGTGGGAGGTGAGTCCCTGGCCGTGGTCAAGACCGACGGTGCCGCCGTGGAGTTGGAAGTTGGGTTGGGCGACGGCGACGAGCCCGGAGGCGGCGGCTTGGATGGGAGTGCCTTCGGGACCGCGCTGGTCGACACCGCGATGGTAGTTGCCGCTGGGTTTGCCGTTGTGGAGGCGCTGGACGCCGAAGGGGGAGTTGCGGCAGCCGCGCACGGGCAGGACGAAGGCGTCTTCGAAGTGGCGATCTTTGGAGACGGTGGCAGCGAGGGACCGCATGCGTTCGACTTCGCCGGGGAGGGGTTTGAGCTCCTTCATCTGCCGGGTGGCGACGATGTTCTGGGTGGGGAAGTCGGTGGCTTTGACGATGACGGGGAGTTGCTGGAGGACGTCGCCGTTGGGCCCTTTGATGGTGATGGGGAAGGCGCCGGGTTGCTGGTAGACACCGACGGGGATGAGGGCGAGGGATCGGCCGTTGGTGGCGAAGATGGGGAAGTCTTTTCCGGCGAAGAAGGCGATGAGGCCGGGTTCGGCTTGGGGTGCGGTGAGGCGGAGGACTTGGCCTTGTTGGATCTCTTGCGGTGCGAGGAAGGTGATGGCGAGGAGGAAGGCAGGGGGCATGGGCGGTAGCCGCTAGCTCTTAGTGTATGATCGTTCTTCTCATCTATGCGAATCGCCATCACGCTGTTACTTGCCTGCTGTGGATTGTGGGCGCAAACGAACGCGGTCACCCCGGGACGTTTCCATGTCGAGCATCCCACTTTGTTGAATATGGGATTCGAGTGGTCGATTGAGGGGGATGCGAACCGCAACGCCACCGTCGATGTGAGGTTTCGGAAGGTGGGGGATGCGGCGTGGCGGCCGGCACTACCGCTTATGCGGATGGGTGGCGAGCGGGTGTATCGCAACAAGGAGCATCTGGATTACAAGGTGCCGGAGGGGTTTGCCGGGTCGATTCTGAATGTGCAGCCGGGTACGGAGTATGAGTGCCAGTTCACGATGCGTGATCCGGATGGAGTGACAGGCACGGCGACGCAGACGGTGAAGGTGAAGACGCGGACGGAGCCGAAGCCGTATACGGGCGGGCGGGTGCTGCATGTGTATCCGCCGGACTACTTTGGGCCGCGGCAGGAGCCGGGATTCACGGGGATTCTGGAGGCCTATTATGGAGCGGGTTTAGGGGATTGGTCGGTGGTGTGGGAGAAGCGCGTGCAGCCGGGCGATACGCTGCTGCTGCATGCGGGGCTCTATCGGCCTGAGCGGCACAACTATGTGGATCCGATGATGACGCCGTTTGACGGGTCGACGCTGCTGACGTTGAAAGGGACGGCGGAGAAGCCGATCACGATTAAGGCTGCTGGCGATGGCGAGGTGGTGATCGATGGCGATGGGACGCACCGGTTGTTCGATGTGATGGCAACGACTTATCACATCTTCGAGGGGATTACGTTCCGAAATACGGATGTGGCGATTTTCGCCGGGGCGAAGGAAGTGACGGGCGCGGTAGGGCTGACGGTGAAGAACTGCCGGTTTGAGAATGTTGGGTTTGGGGTTTGGACGGAGTATGCGGGGTCTTCCGATTTTTATATCGCGGACAATCTGTTTTTGGGGCGCGAGGATCGGTTTCGCCTGATTGGATGGGGCGGGCGGCAGCGGCATCCGGGCGGGAACGTGTGGCAGGAGCCGCTATATGGGTCGCACCGGTTGACGAGTTATTACGCGGTGAAGGTTTATGGGCAAGGGCATGTGATCGCGCATAATGCGATCGCCTATTTTCACGATGCGATTGCGATTTCGACGTATGGGACGCCGGAGAAGGATCCGGACCGGCGGGCTTCGTCGATCGACATTTACAACAACGACATGCACCTGTTTAACGATGATTTTGTGGAGACCGATGGCGGGGTGCATAACATTCGTGTGTTTAACAATCGCGGGGTGAATGCGGCGCAGGGTGGGTACAGTTCGCAGCCGGTGTTTGGCGGGCCGGCGTATTTTATTCGGAACATTTTGTATCATGTGCCGTCGGGGGTGGCGTTTAAGTTTTCGGCGAAGCCGGTGGGGCTTTTCGTGTATCACAATACGATCATTGGCGAGCATTTAATGGGGGACCCTTCGAGTAACATGCATTTCCGGAATAACCTGTTTATGGGGCGCGGGACACCGGATCGGGGTGTGTTGCGGATGGGGAATGCGACGGCGGAGAACACGACGGACTACAACGGGTACCGGCCGAATCCCGGGGTGAAGGATCAGTTCCTGTACTTCGCTCCGAAGAAGGGCGAGCGGGTGTATGAGGCGGCGCGGAGTGATTGGCGGAGCTTTGCGACGCTGGCGGAGTTCGCGAAAGGGACGGGGCAGGAGTCGCATAGCGTAGAGGTGGATTTCGGGATCTTTGAGAAGCTGACGCCGCCGGATCCGGCACAGCGGTATGCGGTCTATCACGCAATGGATCTGAACTTTAGGTTGAAGCCGGGGAGTAAGGCGGTGGATGCGGGCGTGGTGATTCCTACGGTGAATGATGAGTTTACGGGCAAGGCGCCGGATTTAGGGGCTTTGGAGGTGGGGAAGGCGGGGATGCAGTATGGACCTCGGTGGTTGACGTGGGCGCCGTTTTATAGGTAAGGGTGGACGCTACCACAGGATGGAGACCGGGTATTGGCTCAGTGCGGAATCCCTTGTTACGAAGAGGAGTCCGTCGGTCCGCGCCTGCGCGATCAGCAGGCGGTCGAAGGGGTCACGGTGGAGTAGGGGGAGCCGCATGAGTTCGAAGGTGTGTCGGGCTTCCACGGCCAGGACGCTGGCATGCATGCGCCGCAGATGCTCCTGGTAGAAGCTGGGTTCAGATGGAAGAGGCAGTTTTCCGATTTGGATCTTCACCGCAATTTCCCACAAGGAGACTGTGCTGACCCAGCGGATGACGGAGGGGTCTTCGAGAGCACTCCGGACAGCGGGGCTCAGGCGCTCCGGTGCGCTGATGGCAAAGAGGAACGCATGGGTGTCGAGAAGTAGCGTCATGCGCCGAACAAGTCCTCGACCTCCGCATCGGTCAACGGCAAGTCCCAACCCTCCGGAAGCATGAAGGCTCCGCGTGCTGATCCGAGTTCCGGGCGGTCGCTGTCAATGCGAACGAGCTTTACCAGGGGACGGCCAGCCTTGGCGATGATGACCTCCTCGCCCGCGACGGCGCGTTGGATCAGGCGGGAGAGCTGACTTTTCGCCTCGTGAACATTGACTTCCATGAGTCCAAGATAGCTAAGTCATGTGGCTAGGTCAATTTTGAGAATGGAGAAGACGGTGACGAGTTTCCGCCCGTTTCCAGCGTCCTGAGCCTTGCTCACTCCCCTGAGGGTTCAAACGCCGGTTTCCAGATCCACGGCAGAACCTTGTTCTGCTTCGCCCATTGCTCCCACTGCGCGGCCATCTGTTTGACGCGTTCCGGGTGTTGCGCGGCGAGGTTGTGCTGCTCGGTGCGGTCGGCTTCGATGTCGTACAACTCCCAAGGCCCCTTCGGGTAGATGGCGGTAATCTTCCACTTGCCGTCGCGGACGGCGCGGCTGCCTTCGTGCTCCCAGAACAGCGGGCCTCGTTTCACCTTCTTGCCCTGGAGCATGGGGGCCATGTTGGTGCCGGCGGTTTCGGGCGGGGCTTTGGCGCCGGCTACGGCGGCCAGGGTGGGCAGCACGTCGATGAAGTGCCAGGGCTGGTGGTTGACGCTGCCGGGCTTGCCTTTGAGTCCCTGGGGCCAATGCACGATCGACGGCGTGCTGATGCCGCCTTCGTGGGTGTAGTGCTTGTAGAGGCGCCACGGCGTGTTGCCGGTGTTGGCCCAGCCCGAGCCGTAGCTGTGATAGGTGTCGGGCTGGCCCATGCCGTCGAGTTTGTCGCCGGTATGGAGGATGTTGGTTGGGCCGGAGGAGACGTCGAAGCCCCAGGGATCCCACTCGGCGCAGGCTCCGTTGTCGGCGGCGAACAGGATGAGGGTATTGGCGAGTTCGCCTTTCGATTCGAGGTCGTTGAGGACGCGGCCAATGTTCTGGTCCATGCGGTCGACCATGGCGGCGAAGATGGCCATGCGGCGGGCGAGGTCCTTGCGGCAGTCGGCGGGGATGGTGTCCCAGGCGGGATTCTGCTTTTCGGCCCAGCCGTTGACGTCCGAGACGCGATTGGGGCCGACGACGGAGCGCGGGGACATCTGCCAGCGCGGGTCGGTGAGGCCGAGTTGCTTCATGCGGGCGAAGCGTTTTTCGCGAATGACGTCCCAGCCCTGTTCGTAGACCTGCTGGTACTTATCGATGAGGTCCTTGGGGGCGTGGAGGGGGAAGTGCGGGGCGTTGTAGGCGAGGTAGAGGAACCAGGGCTTGTCCTTCTGCTGGCGGGCGGCGTTGAGAAACGCTAGGGCGTGGTCGGTGATGGCGTCGGTGGCGTAGAAGGGCTCTTTCCAAGGGGTGGTGGGGCGGCCTGCGGGGAGGCGCGTGTATTTGGCGGAATTCCAGAAGGAGTCGAAGCCGTGGACCATGCCGTAGAAGTCATCAAAGCCGCGGTCGATGGGGCCGGGTTGGCCGAGGTGCCACTTGCCGGTCATGAAGGTGGTGTAGCCTGCTTCACGGAGGACCTTGGGGAGGAAGGTGGTTTCGGCGGGGATGCGGCCGGTGAAGCCAGGGAAGTCGGGGCGGTTCTGGCCGCCGACCATGTTGCCCATGCCGGTGGCGTGGGGGTGCTGGCCTGTGAGGAGGGCGGCGCGGGAGGGGCAGCAGCGGGCGTTGTTGTAAAGCTGCGTAAAGCGGATGCCGCCTTTGGCCAGGCGATCGAGGTTGGGGGTGTTGATTTCGCCGCCGTAGCAGCCGGGGTCGGAGTAGCCGAGGTCGTCGGCGAGGAGAAGGAGGATGTTGGGGCGCTTGCCGGGGGCGGCGGTGGCGAGGGTGGCGGCGGGGAGGGTTTGGAGGAAGTGACGGCGGTGCATGGTGGTTATTGTCTCGCTTTCGAATCGGGGCGGCCCTGGTTAACGATGTCGATGAAGTCGTCGAACCAGAGGGGGTTGGCGGGGACTTCGCCTTTAGGGCCCGGGGGCAGGGTTTTGGGAATGAAGATGGGGTTGATGAACCACGCCATGCCGTCCGGTGGGACGATGCGCGGGGCGTACTGGCTGACGAAGCCGTAGGTGGCGAGTTTGACGCCGTATTGTTCAAAGTAGCGGCGATACGTTCGCAGGAAGTGCGGCGGAAACCACGGGCGGCTGGCAAACATCGCCGCCCACTCTTCGGCGCTGACCTGATGCTGGTTCGCCAGACTGTACCACGAGTACAGCGGCATCTTGGGGTCGCGTTGGTACCTACCCGCGAAGGCCCGCCCCTGTTCGGTGGCACCCAGGGGTTCGCGCAGATGCTGCACATACAACCGGTGGAGCGAGAACTCCGGGACAATAAGAGGCTTGTCCGGCATGCGTTCGCGGACAAACCGGAAGGACTCCTGCATATCGGCTTCGGTGGCGATGTGCAGGTGAATGGAAAGGCCTTCGATCGCCTGGCTCTCCTGCGCCAATGCGATCAGGCCAAGCACCGCGGGCAAGCGCTGCATCCGTGGCTCAAACAGCGCCGGCAGCGAGCCCACGTAAACTTTCGGCCGTGGCCAATCGGGGTGTGTGGCGTAATGCGGCTCCACCACCTCGGTCAGCAGACGCTCGGTGAAGCGCACCAGCGGCACCACGCCGTTCGCATCGGGCTGCATGTCGGCGTCCATGGTCTCCAGCGCCGGCTCATTGCCCAGTTTGAACACACTGACATGCGGGCCCAGCCGCTGCAGCATGCGTTGTGCGATGTCGAAGTAGCGCTTTTCGGTTTCCGAGCCCGGCGCCGGGATCCGCAGGCTGTGTTTGCGGAAATCCCAGCGATAGCCGAACGCGATGCGGTAGCCGGCTTCCGCAGCCTGCACAACGTTCCCCAAGCCCGGTGATGTCTCAGGAGACTTCTGGCCGTGGATGTACTCGAAGATATACGGCGTCGTCCGCACCCATTGCACCGGCGTGCGCTGCAGCAGGCCGATGTCGATGAGTTCCGGGTCGTGGTTGAAATTGGCGCCGATCTCCTGCGCCTGCGCCAGGACTGCCAGGGTGAAGAGCAGGAGACCGCGCATGGCTATTTCTCTCCCGTGAGGTCCTTGTTGAGTTCACGGAGTAGCGCCGGCTCGGCTTTGATGAATTTGCGGTCATACGTCATCAGGCCGTTGACTTCACCCTCCACATCGGTGGTCTGGGTATACACCGCCGCGGACACGCCGAGTTCGCGTTTCATCGGCACCAGCGCCAGCACCTTCTTCTTCAACGCAGCGATGTAGGCGTCCTTGTTCTGGTACGTCTGGTAGCCCCAATTGCGCATGTTGGGATTCCAGAGGTGATCCGCGATGGGCCAGCCAACACCGCCGTATTCGCCCAACACGATCGCGCGGTCGTGCTTCGAGGAGGGCTGCTGCGGATCGGGGTGATAGGTATGGATGTCGTAGAGATCGCCAACGTTCATGTCGAGCCAGCCGCTGTCGGCGTTCACCAGCCGCGAGGGGTCGATGGCCTTGACCCAGCGGGAGAGGGCTGGCGATTCATATTGGCCCCAGCCTTCGTTGTGGATGACCCACATGATGATGCTGGGGGCATTGTGGAGGCGGCCCATCATGCGGCGCAGTTCGAGTTCATGCTGTTCGCGGCTGACCGAGAGGCGAATGGGTTCGCCGGCATCGGGGCGCTGGTTGCGGAGGGCGTGATTGAAGCCCGCGGGCATGTCCTGCCAGACGAGCATGCCGAGTTTGTCGCAGTGGTAGTAGTAGCGGGCGGGCTCCACTTTGATGTGCTTGCGCAGCATATTGAAGCCGGACTGGCGGAGCCAGTCGATCTCCCAGCGCATCGCTTCGTCGGAGGGCGGGGTGTGGAGGCCATCGGGCCACCAGCCCTGGTCGAGGGGGCCGTGCTGGAAGATGGCCTTGCCGTTGAGAAGCATGACGGGCTGGCCGTTGACGCTGCCGACGCCGAGCGAGATTTTGCGCATGCCGAAGTAGCTGGTGACGGTGTCGAGCGGCGCGCCTTCAACGGTGGCTTTGGCGTAGAGGTTGCGTTCGCCGACGCCGAAGCGTGGCGTGCGGGTGTTGGCGTTCTGGGTCGGTGTGGGCCAGGGGTTTTTGACGCGAACGAGTTCGGCCTTGAGGTCGTAGAGGAAGGGATCAGACGGCGACCAGAGGTGGGCGTTGGGGATGGGCAGCAGGGTTTCGCGATTGACGCGGAGGATCGTGCTGGCGACGGTTTGGCCCTGCGCGGTGGCCGTGACGCGGACGGCGTAGGTATCGTCGGGGGTGGCTTCGTTGGCGAGCGCGGCCACCTGCAGGCCGCCGGCATCGACATCGGGAGTGAGGCGGACTTCGGCGATATGGAGGGTGGCGGGTACGGGTTCCAGCCAGACGGTCTGCCAGATGCCGGACACGGGGGTGTACCAGATGCCCTGCGGCTTCAGAACCTGTTTGCCGCGCGGCTGTTCGCCGGTGTCGGAGGGGTCCGTGGTGGCAACCAGGATTTCGTTGTTGCCGTCCTTGAGGAACGCGGTGATGTCGAAGGTGAAGGCGTCGAAGCCGCCCTTGTGGGCGCCGGCGATAGCGCCATTGACCCAGACGACGCATTCGTAGTCGACCGCGCCGAAGTGGAGCAGGATGCGTTCGCCGCGCCAGGCGGCGGGGATGGTGAAGGTGCGCCGCTGCCACAGGCGCTGGTCGGGGCTGACGATTCTCCCGGCGCCGGAGAGCGAGGATTCCACCGGGTAAGGCACCAGCATCTGGCCGTCGTAGCGGGCGGGGGTGGCGGCGGTTTGCGGGGTGATGGTGTAGTCCCAGAGGCCGTTGAGGTTTTGCCAGCGGGAGCGAACGAACTGCGGGCGCGGGTATTCGCGCCAGGCGTTGTCGGGGGTGACCTTCTCGCCCCAGGTGGTTTTGAGGGTAACGGGAGCGGGGCGCCAGCTTTGGGCGGCGGCAACGGTAGCGATCAGAAACAGGACGTATCTCATGGGATTCACACTCCGGAATCAGAAAATGAAGCGCGCGGCGATCTGGATCTGCCGTTGGATGCGCTGGAACGACGACGGCGACCCGGCGGCGGCGATGATGCCGGAGTTCGCCACACCGATCGTCGTGTTCGGATTATTGAACTGCGGCGTATTGGTGACATTGAACACTTCGCCGCGCAACTGGATCTGCTTCGGGGTCTCGCCCTTGGTGAGGTAGAAGTTGCGGAACAGAGAGAAATCCAAGTTGCGAGTGCCCGGGCCTTCGATGATACCGCGGCCGGCGTTGCCGAAGGTGAACTGGGCGGGGATGGTGAAGCAGCCGGGGTTGAACCAGCGGTCCGGGGTGGGGTTGTCCAGGCGCCAACTGCAGCCGGGCACCACGTCGGCACGCTGGAAGCCGCCCGTGTTGAGGTTATTCGGGCCGATGGTGGGTGTCAGCCACTGCCCGGTGCTCAGCCGGAAGATGCCGTTGGTCTGCCAGCCGCGGAGCAGGGCCGCGGCGGCGCCCGTGGCCTGGCGCCCGAACGGCAGTTCGAAGTTGAAGCTGGCCACCAGCGTCTGGCGGATGTCGTAGGGCGAACTGCCGCGATCGCGACGGAGGTTGAGCATGTCCTGGTGGTCACCGCCGAACAGACCGGCATCGTCAATGGCATGGCCCCAGGTGTACGACGTGAGGAAGCTCAGGCCCTTGGAGTAGCGCTTTTCGAAGGTGGCCTGCAGGGCGTGGTAGTTGGAGTTGGCGCGGAACTCGGTGTTGATGATGCCGGTGAAGGTGGGATAGGGGCGTCGTGCCGCGACGGCGCCGGGGCCGGGGCGCGGCTGGTTCAGGTCGATCTCATCGCGGAGCTTGACGCCTTTGGTGCCAACATAGGCTACGGTGAGCAGCGTTTCAAACGGGAGCTGGTGTTGGATGTTCAGGTTCCACTGCTGCACGTAGGGCATGGCTGGGTTCAACTCGATGGCGCGGATGGTGGCGCCGTTGGGGGAGAAGGTGCGCTCGAAGCCCTGCTGGACTTTGCGGGCGCCGGTGAAATCGAGCTGGTTGTTCACGAAGGCGTAGGAGCCGGCGAAGGGCGGATTGATGGCGAGGTTCTTGTTGATTTCGAACTGCGGCGCGGCGTAGTAGATGCCGTAGGCGCTGCGGAGGATGGTCTTGTCGGTGAGGCGATAGGCCAGGCCGAGGCGCGGGGCGAAGTTGTTCTTGTCGGGGTTGGCGCCGCTGCGCGGGATGCCGTTGGTGCCTACCTGCACCAGTTGCTGGCTGGGGAGCAGGAGGACGGAGCCGCGATCGCCGACTTCGGTCCAGGGGTAGTCGGGGTAAATCTCGTAGCGGAGGCCGAGGTTGAGGGAGAGGCGCGGGGTGACCTTCCAGTCGTCCTGGATAAAGAAGCCGTTCTCCCAGCGGCGGAAGCCGCGGATGCCTTCGAGG
>JAEUQF010000360.1 GCA_016789745.1 Bryobacterales bacterium | reverse complement strand
GCTATTCGCGCGTCAGGTATCGAAGCGCGGCGGCGAGTTGTATTGCGAACTGCTCGGCGATCGCGTCCGGATTGCCGGTGAGGGCGTGCTCTATCTGGAAGGCAGCATCGAGGTCTGAAGCGTGGGTCTACTGGCATGCATTGAAGCGGGCGGCACGAAGTTCGTCGCCGGTGTCGGCACCGGGCCCGACGATCTGGTCGCGGCCACCTTTCCCACTGAGGATCCGGAGGGCACCGTGGCGCAGGTGGTCGGCTTTCTGCAGGCGCAATCCGGCGGGCGCTTGCGGGCGGCAGGGATCGCCTCGTTCGGACCGGTCGACCTGGACCCGCAGTCGGCTCGCTTCGGGCACATCACGGCCACGCCCAAACTGGCGTGGCGCGACTTCGATCTGAAGGGCGCGGTGGAGCGGGCGCTGGGTGTGCCGGCGGGCTTCGATACCGACGTCAATGCCGCGGCGTTGAGCGAGGCGCGTTGGGGTGCGGCGCAGGGCCTGTCCGACTTTATCTATCTGACCATCGGCACCGGAATCGGCGGCGGCGCGGTGGTTAACGGGCGACTGGTGCATGGCCTGATGCATCCGGAGATGGGCCACATGCGCGTACCGCATGACCGCGCGGCCGACGCGTTCGAAGGCTGCTGCCCCTATCACGGCGATTGCTGGGAAGGGCTGGCGTCGGGCCATGCCATGGAACTGCGCTGGGGGGCCAAGGGGCGCACGCTACCGCCCGATCATCCGGCCTGGGCTCTGGAGGCCCGCTATCTGGCCCTCGGGCTGACCACGCTCGTGTGTACGCTCTCACCCAAGCGAATCATCATGGGCGGCGGCGTCATGCAGCAGGATGCCCTGTTCCCCCGGGTGCGAGCCGAACTGCTGGCGTTGCTGAACGGCTACATCCAGTTGGACACGCTGCTGCAAGATATCGAATCGTATGTGGTGCCGCCGGGCCTGGGTAATCGGGCGGGTGTTTTGGGCGCCCTGGCCCTAGCCGAAGAAGCGGCGAAAATGTAACGCAACGCGCAGCGGCGCTCCGCGATGGTTCGTGCTAACCTGCTGTGCCGAGGAAAACACACATGGCTACCGTTACCCAACACACCCCCGGCTCACCCTGTTGGTTTGAGCTCGCCACTTCTGATCAGGACAGCGCAAAGCAATTCTATTCGCAGTTGTTTGGCTGGTCTTCGATGGATATCCCCATCGGCCCTGCCGGCATGTACACGATGTTCCAATTGGACGGGCGGGACACCGGCGCCGCCTATACACTGATGCCGGAACAAACGTCGCAAGGTGTACCGCCGCACTGGATGGTTTATTTCCACACGCCGGACTGCGATGCTTCAACGGCAAAGGCGGTAGAGTTGGGCGCCAATGTGATCGCCCCCGCCATGGACGTTTACGAATCGGTGCGCATCTCCATGCTGCAGGACCCAACCGGTGCCCACTTCGCGCTGTGCCAACCGAAGCAACATGCCGGCGCGGGTGTGGTGGGGGAGAACAACTCCATCGGCTGGAGCGAACTCATCACGCCGGACCCCGCCAAGGCGATTGCATTTTACACGGCACTGCTCGGCTGGGACACCAAGCCATCCTCGACGTCGCCGGTAGAGTACACCGAGTTCATGGTGGGCGGCCAGCCGATGGGCGGCATCATGAAGCTTACCCCGGAGTTCGGCGAGATGCCTCCGTGCTGGTCGGTCTACATGATGGTGGCCGATTGCGACGGGACGGCGGCGAAGGCAGCGGAACTCGGCGGACGGGCCTGCCACGGGCCGTTCGACGCGGGCAGCGTGGGGCGCATCGCTGTGATGAACGACCCTCAGGGTGCGATGTTCAACATCATCCAGTTGGCGTCGCCAATGCACTAGACTGAGGTCTTGCGTCTCCGCTCGTTTCTCCGGTACCTGTTGCCGCTGCTGGCGCTGCTGGCCATGGTGCCGCTCTCGCTGTGGTACGGCCTGGCGGCGCGCTTTGCGCCTGACGATGCCATGAATCTCGGCCAGGTGCTGCGTGATGGCTGGGAGAAACTGCTGCGGTCGCAGGTGGACTTCCTGCATAGCACGTACCGGCCGCTGGGCGGGCTATTTTATCTCGCGGTCTACAAGCAGTTCGGACTCGATCCGCTGCCCTACCGGATTGTGCTGCATGCGGCGCTGGCGGTGAACGTATGGCTGGCGTTCCGGCTGGCATGGCTGCTGTCGCGCTCGCATGCAGTGGCGGCGCTGACAGCCACAGGCTTCGGCTATCATGCCGCGCAGTTCAACCTGCACTTCGAAACATCGGTGGTTTACGACGTGCTGTGCACGTTCTTCTACCTGTTGGCGCTCTGCCTGTATGTTGGGCCGCGAGTGCGGCGGCAACCGCTCGGCTTGGCGCGCGGGGCGGCAATCGCCGCGGCCTACGTAGCGGCGATGAACGCGAAGGAGATGGCGGTAAGCCTGCCGGTGGCGCTGCTGCTGTTCGAAGCCGTGTACTTCCGGCGCCTTTCCCTGCGGGCCGTGGCCTTGCCGGGTGCGCTGGGGCTTCTCACGGGCCTCTATATCTGGGGCAGGCTGCGGGGCCCGGATGCCCTCGGACAGATGAACGGCTACGTGCCGCAGTTGGGCGTTGGTGCCTGGCTAGAGGCACGGGCACACCAGGCGGCCGAATTACTCTATCGCACGCGTGACTTCGGCCCGCGGGAGTTTCTGGTCTTTCTCGGCGGTATGCTGCTGCTGGCGCTGCTGACGCGCAGGCGTTGGGTCTGGTGGGCGGTGGGGTTCTGGGTGATCGCGGCGCTGCCGGTGGATTTCATTCGCCCTTTGCGCGGTGGGGCGAATCTCTATCTGCCGCTGCTCGGCTATGCGCTGCTTGTGGCGGCGTTGCTGGTGTCGGTATCACGCCGGCTGATCCGCAAACCGCGCGCGCGGATGGCGGTGCTGTCATTATTGGCTCTTTTGTACGTGGGCAAATTGTACCGGTCGCGGGCCGAACAGGGGCCGCCTTGGGTGGCGAGCCAGGAACTCACCTGGAACTACATCCAGCAACTGCGCGCGGTGCCCGGATTGCGGGCGGGCCAATCGATTGTGTTCCTCAATGATCCGTTCGAGGTGTGGGACATGTACTTCCTGACACAGATCGTGCTGGGCGATCCGGCGCCCAACATCACTCTGCAGCGCATGTTGCCGAAGCCGCTGACCGAAGCGGAACTGGCCGGCTTTGACCGTGTGCTGACGGTGGAGAACGGGCGCGTGCGGCTGATCCGCTAAGCAGACGGTACAATCAAGGGTTGCCCGAAGCCGCAACCACAATCGTCATCCCGACCCTGCACGGCGGTCCGCTGCTACAGGCCTGCCTGGCGAGTCTGGAGCGCCAGACGCGGCGGGACTTCGAAATCGTCGTGGTGGATAACAGCGGCGCGGGAGTGGTTTCACAAGAAGGGCTGCCGAGAGCCGCCCGTGTGATCGCGAACAAGACCAACGTCGGCTTCGGCGCGGCTGTGAATCAGGCCGTAAAGGAATCGAAGGCGCGCTACATCGCTGTACTCAACGACGATACGACGGTGGCGCCCGGTTGG
>JAEUQF010000340.1 GCA_016789745.1 Bryobacterales bacterium | reverse complement strand
GGTCAAGCTGGGGATGGACACGCGGGCGATCCTGGCGCGGTTCCGGTATGAGCGGCAGGCGCTGGCGATGATGGACCACCCGAACATCGCGCGCGTTTTTGAAGCCGATGAGACGGCCAAGGGCCGGCCGTACTTTGTGATGGAGTACATTGACGGCCAGCCCATTACCACCTACTGCGACCGGCACCGGCTGAACACAAAAGAGCGGTTGCGGCTGTTCATACCGGTTTGCCAAGCTCTGCAGCATGCCCACGCCAAGGGCATTCTGCACCGCGACATCAAGCCGTCCAACGTGCTGGTGAGCGAGGTGGACGGACAACCGGTCCCGAAGGTAATCGACTTTGGAATCGCGAAGGCGCTGGATCAGCAACGGGTAGAGCGCAGCGTGTTCACACAACTGGGGCAATTCCTGGGCACGCCGGAGTACATGAGCCCGGAGGCGGCCGACGTGGTGAGCGGCGACGTGGATACGACCTCGGATGTGTACTCGTTGGGGGTGCTGCTTTACGAATTATTGGTAGGCGCGGTGCCGTTCGATGGGCGGCAATTGCGGACGGCAGGCCTGGCGGAGTTGTTGCGCATCATACGGGAGGTGGAGGCGCCGCCTTTGCCGGCCAAGCTGACGCAGTTGGGCAAGACCCTGGACGAGATCGCCGAGCGGCGGAGCACGAGTCCGCTAACGCTACGCAAGCAAGTCGCGGGCGAGTTGAATCTGATTGCCTTAAAGGCGGTGGAGAAGCGGCGCGAGCGGCGGTATGGATCGGTGCAGATGCTGTGGGAAGACGTACAACGCTATCTGGACGATCATCCGGTGCAGGCGCAACCGCCTAACGTGTGGTACCGGGGAAGCAAGTTTGTGCGGCGTCACAAGGGGATGGTGGCGGCGGGCGTGGCGGTGACGGCGGCATTGGTCGTGGGCGTGGCGGCGACGGTGTGGCAGGCGAACGAGGCGCGCAGAGAGCGGGCCACGGCGCTGCAGGAACGGAGCGCGGCGATCCGGGAGCGCGATGGCGCCGCACGCGAGAGGGCGGAAGCGGAGCGGCAGCGGACGCGAGCGGAGGCGTCGGCCCGCGAAGCGCGCCAGCAACAGGCCCGGGCCGAAGAGAATCTGCGCGATGTGCGGGACCTGGCGCACAGCATGCTGTTCGAGTTGGATGAGCAACTCCGGGATTTGGGCGGCACGGTGGAGGCGCGCCGGACACTGCTTCGGCTTGGGCTCCGCTACCTGGAAAAAGCGAGCGCGAACGATCCGAATCTGGGAAAAGCTTACTTCCGGGTTGGGGAACTGCAGGGGCCGGACGGGCTCCGCGACCTGGACAGTGCACGTGAGAGCTACGGCAAGGCGTTGGCTTTGTTGGAAACCAAAGGGGCGAATGGGGATCGGGAGGACAGGCTGCTTCTTGGCTTCGTGCAATGGCGATTGAGCCAGTTGGAGCGAGCCGAGGAGCGGCGCCGGCCACGGCTGCGGCAGGCCGAGACGGTACTGCGGCAGTTGTTGGCGGAGCGGGAAGACGCCGATACGTTGAGTGCACTGGCGCGGGTCGCCGTTCTGGGGGATCGGCCCGAAGAGGGCGTGCGGCTGGCGGAGCGGGCGGTGGCCCTGGGGAACAGGCCGCGGCACCTGGTGGCGCTGTCTGAGGCGCAGTTGGCGATGGCGAACTGGGTGGTCCTGCGGCCGAACGCGAAGGAGGTGCTGCCATGGGCCGGCCTAGCCGTCAGTTCCCTGGAGAAAGCCCTACAAGCCGAACCGTCGAATGTGATGGTGCAGTTGCGGCTGGTGGACACGCTGCTGGCTTCTTCCGGTTATCTGCTGCGTGGACGGCAATGGGAGAAAGCGGGCGCCGCGGTGGACCGTGCGACCCAACTGGCGACGGCGGCAGCGGCGTTGGATAAGGGGAACGCGGGAGCGTATGCGGCAGTAGCGCGATGCTGGTTTCAAGCCAGCCCCCTGCGATTTCAGAGCGGCACGGTGAAAGAGGCGCGGGCGGCGGCGGACGAGGCGCTCGCGGGGTTCCGGAAACAGGTGGCGCGCTATCCCGGCGTAGTGCAGTACCGGCTGGATCTGGCCGAGTTTCTGGTCCGGATTAGCGGTCTCGATTCAATTGTGCGCGCGCACAAGGCGGCACTGCCAGCGCTGCGGGAGGCAGAGGAGGTACTCGATACGGCTCTGCGGCTATTTCCCGAGAACCGGGAAGCGCGGCGGCAGTTGGCCAAGGCATGGTCGATTGAGGGGATGGCACACGCCGAGTTACGGGATGAGAAGAACGCCACGGCAGCGTTCGCGCGTGCCCTTGCGGCGGCGGACTTTTATCGAAAGGGCTTGGAACTCACCTATGAAGACCGTGAGGATGCCGCGGAGCTGGAACGCCTGATCGGCTATTACTACGCCCGCCTCGGTAATCTGCCGAAAAGCCTCCGGCATCTGGAGATGTCGGCGGCCTGGTGTCGTTCCCGTAGATCCCAGGCGCTGGAAACGGATGCCCGCCTGCACGCCTGGAGTTACACACAGCGCGACTTGGCCTCATCCTACACACGGACTGGGGACGTGGCGAATGCGCGGCGGGTCCTGGACGAATTGCGGCCGGTGTTGGAGGAAAGGTACCGCGAAGGCTATGAGCACATAGCGGAGGCTGTCTGGAACACATCGTTTATCGACCGCCCCGTGGCGATGGCAACGTATGACCGCACGGGGCTGGCGAAGGCGACGCGCCGCTGCATTGAAGTGTTCACCGCATGGTGGCAAGCTTGGCCGGAGGATTCCTTCCGGCGCTGGAACTACGTGGCATCGATCACGAACTCGAAGCTCGACTGGATGATGGCGGGAGACCGGGAAGCGGCGCTGGCAGCAATCGAAATGGGCAGGAAGCTGCAGTTGGAAGACCTCGCGGACCCGCATGCGGCCAAGGGTCTGAAGCTGGATCTGATGCGGACGGTGGTGAGTTCGCTCAATTACCTGTCGGCGATACTGGATGCGCCGGAGCGCGCCATCGAGTTCGGAAACGAGATCCTGCGGGCGGTCTCGAGAATGGCGGAGGACGATAAGGACAATGCCGCGGTGACAGCGGATCTGCTGTCGGTGCGCACGCATGTGCGGGACTCCTATCTGCGGATGGGACAGATCGACCAGGCGTTGCGGGAGCACGAGGTGTTGTTGCGATTGCGGGCGGCCACCGCCACCGGCAGTGCCGGGATTCGTGGCCAGGCGTCGGGGCTGCTGTTTGCGGCGAACTGCAAGGAAAGGCTGGGACGAACGGCGCAGGCGCGAGCGGATCTCGACACGGCGCTCGCCATTACGCGGGAGTTGATGAGCAAGGAAAGCGACGAGTGGGAGGGAGCGGGAGCGAAGCAGCCACGGCTGGCGGGATCGCTGGAGTACACCGCGCGGCTGAAGGCGCAGATACTGGAGCGATTGGGCCGCGACCGGGAGGCAATGGAGGCGTATTTGGAGTCGGTGCGCTGGAACGAGCGCAGCGAGACACGCAATGCGGCGCAGAACCGTTCCGGACGAGGGCAGGCCATGCGGCTGTTGCGCAAGTTGGGCTCCTGGGAGGAGGCGGAGAAGTGGGCACCGGCGGATGCGACGAGCGGGGAGGCCAAGAAGGCGGCGGTTGCCTCGGCCACGTACCTGGCCGGATGGGAGTGCCTGGCCGGAGGCGCGCCGCCGGAGCGATGCGCGGCATTGCTGCGGGAGGCGATCGCGCTGTACGCGGAGCTACCCGCGGAACCGAAGACCATGGCGCGAGACTCTGGGCACGCCAGCGCCTGGTACTATCTGGCGCTGGCGCTGCGCCAGACGGCGAACGGCAGTGAGCCATCGGTGGTGGGGAGTTTGGAGAAGGCGATCGCGGCAACGCAGGAATCCCGGAAGATCTGGCAGACGCTGCGGGAGCGCCGTCTGCTGCCGCCACAAAACAACAACGTACTGATGGAAACCATCGTGATGGAGGACGGACTAACGGCAAGGTTGACGCGCAAAAAAGCGGGGCTGGCCAAGCGAAACTAGCGAGGCCGGTACAACTTCATACGCGATTTTCCTAAGTACCAGGCGAGGAGAGACGATTTGATGACAAGTATCTTGATCGCTTGGCTGGTTGGCGCCCTGCCGCTGCTGGGACAGACGGGGACCGGATGGTTTGGGGGCACGGTGACGGATCCGGAGGACGGCGTGCTGCAGGAAGCCAAGGTGACCCTGGCAAGTGTGGGAACCGGCCAGCGGCGGGAGGCGGTGAGTGGGGCGGATGGCCGCTTTCAGTTCCCGTCGGTGGAACCCGGCACCTACACGGTGGAAGTGGAAGCCACCGGGTTCGCGGTGAAGCGGATCACGGAGTTCACGCTCAGCGCGTCGGAGACCGTGGAGTGGCGAATCCCACTGTCGTACGAGACGGCAACCTTCCGCGTGGAGACGGTGGTGAGTTCGGCGGCCGGTGTGCGCGTGCAGACGGCCGAGGCCCAGAGCACTCGGATTATCACGTTAAAGGAATTGGAAACCTTGCCGCAGATCGGGCGGAACCCACTGCAGTTGGCGCTGTACGTACCGGGAGTGTCCCGGGATGGCGGGAGCGGAGAAAATTCGCGCGTGAACGGCACGCGGAACGGGTCGACTACGACGAAGCAGGATGGAGTGCTCAATGTGGATCCGACTCTGCCGCGGTTCGGGCTGACGGCCTCGGCGGTAAACCTGGACAGCATCGCCGAGGTGCGCATCGTATTGAGTGGCGGTAAGGCCGAGTATGGCCGCACGGCCGGGGCACAGATCGAGTTGGTGAGCCAGCGGGGATCGAACCGGTTCGCGGGAAACCTCTTTCACTACCATCGCAACACACTGCTGAATGCCAACCGTTTCTTTAACAATAGCGCCGGAATTCCGCGGGCGAAGTATTTGGAGAACACATTTGGGGGCTCCTTTGGCGGACCTCTCTTCCGGAATCGCACCTTCTTCCATCTGAATTTTCAGGGACGTGAGACGGCACAGGAAGTGGCGCGCAACCGGACGGTGCCGACGGAGACGGCGCGTGCCGGCGTATTCCGCTGGCGGACACCGGGCGGAGTGCTGCAATCCTACGACATCCTGGCGAACGACCCGCGGCGCCTGGGGATGGATCCGGCGATGGTGGCAAAGCTCGCGATTGTGCCCTTGCCGAATAATCCGAACCTCGGCGACGGCCTCAACACGGCCGGATACCTGTTCAACAACGCCGCGAACGCGAGCGCTTCGCAGGGCACCGCGCGTGTCGATCATCTGTGGAGTGAGACGCAGCGGTTGTTTGTTCGCTACTCCCGCGCACACTTCTCCCAGGTGGACACGCTGAACAGCGCCGATAGTCCCTACCCAGGCGTGGCCCCTGGACGGCAGATTGCCCCCAACGGGGGCATCGCCATCGGCTTCGACTGGCAACTACGCCCGGGCATGTCCAACGAGACGCGCGTGGGGCGGAGTTTCTACGATGTAACCTTCCTCCGTCCACGGGGGAAGGGGCCGGTGGTGATTCCGAGTAGTTTCGCAAATCCCGATTTCGGCTCCGCGACGGCGGGCAGGAATGTGCCGGTGTGGGAAGTGAACGAGAGTCTCAGTTGGATCCGCGGCAAGCACAATTGGAAATTCGGGGGAGTTTGGCAACGAACCGGGGACAATCGTTTCAGCGAGAACGGCACCTATCCCAACCTGGTGATCAGCCGAAACTTTGGAAATGTCCCGGCGCCTTCCATCGGGCCGGGAGGGGCCGTGATCTCGGCGGCGGACCGCACCCGGTTCGAGAATCTCTACAACGACCTTCTGGGGCGCGTGGCGAACGTCAACCAGACCTACTTCAGCGATCTGGAGCGCTATCTCCCGGCCGGCACACCGCTGCGGCGGAACTTCCGCTGGCAGGACTGGGGGTTCTATGTCCAGGACGATTGGCGGCTGACACGACGGCTGCATGTGAACCTGGGCCTGCGCTATGAGCTATTCCAGCCGCCGGTGGAGGCCAACGGACTGATGGGGCGTCTGAACCGAACCGATGCGTTGTTGGGCTTTGAGCCAATGACGGATTTGGCGGTGGAGCGCTCCCAGCGATACCATCCACGGGATCGAAACAACCTCGCGCCGCGGGCCGGCTTTTCCTTCGACCCAACGGGCAAAGGCAAAACGGCGATGCGCGGCAGCTTTGGCGTCTTCTATGAACGCGGCATCGGACAGTTGGCGGTGGCCATGGATAGCGAGACCCCAGGCTTCACTTTCGCCGGCCAGACGCTGCCGAACGCCGCGCCGGGCAGTGACGCCAGGGTGCGGGATGGGCTACCCCTACCGGTTCCACCGGCGAGTGTGAACCGCGTGATGCCGGTAACGCGCCAGGCCAGTGTCGTTACCGCATCCAACTACCTGCCGCGGCCTTACGTTCTCAACTGGACGTTCTCCGTGCAGCATGAGATCGCGAAATCCACCGTGCTGGAGGCGAGCTATGTGGCCAACCGCGGCGTGAAGCTGGGTCAGACGTTGAACGTCAACCAGCGGGAGTTGACCAGGCACGGCTTCCTCAACGACTTCGTCGAGCTACGGGCCTTCCAGGCCACGGGCGCGGCGGTGAGGGCCGATAACGCCTTGGCGCGCATGTTCGGCTCCGCCCCGGCCGCGATTGCGGCAATGGGTGCGGTGAATGTGCAGTTGGGCGCGGCGGGAACGGCTGCCGAGAACGTCGACCGGACGGCTTTCGCGCGCTATGCCGCAGTGGGGTTGCCACAAAGCTACGTTCGGCTGTTCCCGCAGTTCAGCACGCTGTATGTGGCTGAGGCCTCTGGGCGGTCATACTTCGATTCGCTGCAGGTGAGTCTACGGCGAGATGCGGGCTGGCTGCGCACGAACGTGAACTATATGTGGAGCAAGAATCTGGACACCATGTTTGGGGACAATGGCGACGGAGACGACGTTCCGATGAATCGCTACGACCTGCGCGCCTCGCGAGGTCTAGCCAACGCTCACCTGCCCCACTCGGTGAACGTGACGGCGATGGCGCGCCTGCCGTTCGGCTGGGGCCGGCGCTTCGGACGCGGAATGCCAAGAGTGCTGAATATGCTGGCGGGCGGTTGGGATGTTGGCCTGTTGGGAAGAGCGCAAAGCGGCTTCGCGTTCGCGGTGCCCTCGCCCGTTGACACGTACGGCGGGGGATCGATGGCGAACTATTCGGGAGGCCGGATCGGAGCGGTACAGAAGAGGGGCGACGGAGTGTGGTACCTCACGGCCGGGCAGATGCAGTTGTTTACCATCCCGGAACCAGGGCGGATGGGAACAATGGGTAAGGGGATGCTGCAAACCCCCTTCACTTGGAACACCGACGTATCGGTAGTGAAGCGAATCCCGATCACGGAGTTTCAATCGTTGATGGTTCGGATGGAGGCCTACAACGTAACAAACAGTGTGGTGTTTTCAGGGCCGAACACAAACCTTCTCAATCCCGGCGGCTTTGGGCGGATCTCAGGAACCGTGAACACACCGCGGACGCTGCAGGTTGCGTTGCGGTACAGCTTCTGAACGGGGTGGAGGATGGGCGGGGTGAGTTCGCCGGGGCGGGACGGACTCCCCCCGCAATACCAGCCAAGGGCCTGGCCCTTAGATATCCGTTTCTGGATACGGAAGGCAGGCAGTCGGGGCGACGGCGGCCAAACCACTCCCGCAACCCGGGACTCCCACCAGCAGGACGACGATTATTTTCGCGAGGCGTACTTCCGGCTTAACTCTTCCTCTTCCAAGGCAGACGCGGTTTCGAGCGCCTTGTCCCACCACCTTCCCCGCCGGACACATCCCACCCTGAGGATCAGCGTCCGAAGTAGCCGCTAATCTCGACCACCACATTCGTGCGGCGGTAGGCATACACGTCGATGGTGCCGTTGGCCCCGGTCGGCACAATGGCCGAGTTCGTCACGGTCTGGCCCTGGAAGGCATTCAGGATCGACGCGCCGGGCCTGGGTGAACCGGTGGGCCAGGCGGTCAGGAAGGGCATGGGGTTGCCATCCGGGATGGCGGTGACATTCACGGCATAGGCTTGGGCGGTGGTGGGAATGCCGCTGCAACCAGCGGATGACGGCACGGCGATGGAGCGGGAACTCTCGTCGGGGTAGATGCCGGCGCCTGTGGTGCGGGAGTCATTGGCGCGGCATTGGGTGACCGGGTAGTAGAACAGGCCGCGTTGGCCGTCGTCGGGGGCGAAGTAGCCGTTGATATCAACTATGAGATCCGAGTTGTTGTAGGCGTAGACGTTGATGGAGCCGTCGGACGCGGCGGGAACGATGACGCTATTGGCGAGGACGCGGCCGGCGAAGGAGTTGATGCTGGAGACGCCGGGTTGGGCGACGCCGTCGGGCCAGGCGGTGAGGAAGGCGAGCGGGGCGGGTGGAACGACGGTGATGGTGACCGAATAGGCGCTGGCGACGGGTACGGAGCAATAGGGGGTGGCGGGGATGCGGAACTTGCGGGTTTCGCCGGCGGTGAGCGCGGGCGGGCCGAAGGGGCCGGCGGGGGAACGGTAAGGCGCGCGGGTTTCGATGACGCGGCAGGGCGTCAGGGGATAGTAGGCGAGGCCGGGTTGGGCGGGGTTGACAGAGTCGGTGTAGTAGCCGCTGATGTCGATGAGGAGGTCGGTACGGTCACTGGCAAAGACGTTGATGGCGCCGGAGGCGTTAGCTTTGACGATGGCGGAGTTGGCGACGGCCTGGCCGTCGGGGGAGCGGATGGTCCAGAAATCGGGACGAGGGTCGCCGGCGGGCCATAGGGTGACGAAGTCGACGGCGGTGGAGGGGAGCACCGTGACGTTGACGACGTAGGCGCGGGCGGTGGTGGGGATGGCGCAGACGTTGGACGCGGGTAGGGTGAGGGTGCGGGTTTCGGCGGCGTTGAGGGCGGGTGGGCCGAAGGCGCCGGTGCGTCCTTCAAAGTTGTAGAGGGCGCGGGTTTCCATGAGGCGGCAGGGGGTGAGGGGGACGAAGCGGAGCGCGGTCGGCGTCGGGGGTGTGTTGTTGGGGGGCGGCGGTGGCGGGGGCGGGGTGGTGCAGGAGTTTTGCGGGGTGGCGCGGTTGCGCGGGGCGGGCGATTGGCCGGTGAAGTCGGCGGCGTTGTTATTGGTGTTGGCGCAGCCGGTGTTGTTGCGGGCGAGAGCGGTGGTGTTGCCGATGCCGGGCGCGGGGTCGCCGAGGGAGTGCGTGGCGGTGCCGTAGCCGACGAGATCGACGATGGGCGCGGCAATGGCGGGCGTGGCGCTGGTGGGGGGTGTGTTGTTGCTGACGAGGGCCACTTTGCCGGAGGTGGCGTTGATGGCGATGCCGCCGGTGGCGTCGGGCGTGGGGAGATTGGTGGTGCCGCCGCTTCCCTGCCCTTGCTGGATCAGGTAGTACTGGCCGGGCTGGAGGATGCCGGAAAGGGGGGTGGTATCCCAGTTGGAGCCGGTGGCGGAGGCGTACTGGACGGTCCAACCGGTGAGATTGACGGGGTTGGCGCCGCGGTTGAAGAGCTCGATGAAGTCGTTGCGGTAGTCG
>JAEUQF010000331.1 GCA_016789745.1 Bryobacterales bacterium | reverse complement strand
CTTCGGCAATCCGGGGCAAGCCGACTACGCGGCGGCGAACAGCTTCCTCGACGCCTTTGCCCGGGAACGCAACCGGCTGGTCGCTCAGGGGGAACGCTCGGGGAGAACCGTGTCGATCGCGTGGCCGCTTTGGCGCGACGGCGGCATGCAACTCGACGCCGCTTATGCCGAACTGCTGAAACAAAGCTCCGGCCTGACGCCCATGCCTGCCGCGGCTGGGTGCGAAGCCTTCCATCATTGCCTTGGGAGCGGATTGGATCACGTGCTGGTGCTGCATGGCGACCCCGCGCGACTCCGGGAGAAGTTGCTTGTGGCGCGGGAAACCGATGCTACGGCGCCACCCGCCGATGTCACCTTCACGCAGGTTCTGGACGTGCTGGCCGCCATGGTCTCCGAACAGCAGAAGGTGCCTCTCGATCGGATCGAGCCGGATGCCAAGCTGCCGCAGTACGGCTTCGACTCGCTGGCGTTCACAGAGTTCGCCAACACGCTCAACCGGCGCTTTGGGCTGGACCTGATGCCCACGCTGTTCTTCGAACGGTCATCACTTCGCGCGCTGGCCGGTTACCTGGTGGAACGCTATCCGGCTCAGTTCTCCGCGCAACTGCGTCCGGCCCCGGTGGAGCCGCTGGTGGCCCCGGCCGATTCGCCTGCCATCAACACTCCGGCCGAATCCGTGCCCATCGCTGTCATCGGCATGAGCGGCCGCTTTCCCGGAGCCGCCGATGTCGACGAGTTCTGGAAGTTGATCGCCGCGAATCGCGACATGGCCTCCGATGTTCCGGCCGATCGGTGGGACTGGCGTGCCATCTACGGCGATGCGCTCGAAGAGCCCGGCAAGACAAGAGTGCATGAGGCTGGATTCCTGGAAGGCGTCGATCAGTTTGACCCGGCCTTCTTTGGCGTCTCTCCGCGGGAAGCCATCGGCATGGATCCGCAACTGCGGCTGCTGCTGGAGACCGTCTGGGCCACCATCGAAGACGCGGGCTATCGTGCCAGTGACCTTGCTGGCCGCCCGGTGGGTGTGTTCATGGGCGTGTCGACCTCGGACTACAAGGAAGCGTGGCTGCGGCATCTCGGCTCGCATCCAAACGCCGATGGGCCCCCGCTGGTCTCGCACTTCGTGATCGCGAACCGCATCTCCTATGCGCTGGATCTGCGCGGCCCCAGTGAGCCCATCGACACAGCGTGTTCCTCTTCGCTGATTGCGATTCACCGCGCGATTGCGGCCATCCGCATGGGCCATTGCGAGTCGGCTCTGGTGGGCGGGGTGAACGTCATTCTCACGCCGGACATCATGATCGGCGCCAGTCGCGCGGGTATGCTCAGTGAGGACGGGCGCTGCCGTACGTTCGATGCTTCCGCCAATGGTTACGGGCGCGGAGAAGGGGTCGCGGCGCTGCTGCTGAAGCCGCTCGACAAGGCCTTGGCTGATGGCGACCACATCTATTGCTTGATTCGCGGCAGTGCGGAGAATCATGGCGGAAAGGCGGCGTCGCCGACCGCGCCGAATTCCGTGGCGCAGCAGGCGCTGCTGGTGGATGCCTATACACGCTCGGGCATTGATCCGCGGACCGTCGGCTACATTGAGGCGCATGGCACGGGAACGAAGCTGGGCGATGCAGTGGAGATCGACGGCCTGAAGGCTGCCTTCGCCGAGTTGTACGAACAGCAGGGGGCCGCGGTCACCTCGCGGCATTGCGCGCTCGGTTCGGTGAAGACGAACATCGGGCACCTGGAAGCCGCCGCGGGTATGGCCGGCATGATCAAGGTGATCCAGATGCTGCGCCATCGCCGTATTCCCGGCAATCCGCACCTGCAGGAGCCGAACCCCTATCTGCGATTGGAGGGTACTCCGTTCTATCTCGCCCGCGAAACGCGGGAATGGGCTGCGCCCTTGCGCGCCGGCGTTAGCAGTTTCGGCATCGGTGGGTCGAATGCGCACGTCATTGTCGAGGCCTACACGCCTGAGCCAGCGACGGCCGTCTCGAACGCCGGTCCGCAGCTGATTGTGTTGTCGGCGAAGACCCACGCCAGTCTGAAGGCCGCTGGGGAACGGCTGCTGGCATTCCTTCAGAAAGAAGACTGCCCGCCGCTGGCCGACATTGCCTGGACGCTGCAGGTCGGCCGTGAGCCTATGGGAGAGCGCTTCGGATTCGTCGCGAGCACCGTCGCTGACGCCGTTGCCCAGCTGACGGCATTTGTCGCGGGACAACCAGGGGAACCTGCCACGCACAACACACTGCGGTCATGGCTTGCCGGCGCAGACGTTGACTGGGCGGCGCTGCACAACGGCCCCCGACGGCGCGTCAGCCTGCCGTCGTACTGCTTCTCGCGGAAGCGCTACTGGTTCGCCGAAGAGCAGCGCCCGGCGGTAGTTGTTGCTCCGCGGCAGAACGTCGCTTCGAGGAACGAGATCGCCGAAACGCTCGCCGGCATGTTGGCCGAGGTTCTCTACCTGGA
The DNA here is from genome assembly GCA_016789745.1 of Bryobacterales bacterium. Lineage (GTDB taxonomy): Bacteria > Acidobacteriota > Terriglobia > Bryobacterales > Bryobacteraceae > CADEFT01. The sequence goes on along the minus strand of JAEUQF010000331.1, from coordinate 39,258 downwards.
CCTTAACGCAATCTCTCTCAGCGATTCGTTCACGCAGCTAGGGCTCGACTCGGTTACCGGCGTTGAATGGATCCACAAGGTGAATAAGCAGTACGGCTTGAAACTGCCGGCCACGCGCATCTATGACCACTCGACGCTGCTAGCATTCGCGGAGCATGTTGCAGGGCAGGTTCAGCCTGTCGTCACACCGAAGCCCATCGCGCCCCCGCCGCTGCCGACGCCTGCACGCCCTCCAGCCGAGCATTCCCTCGAAGCGCTGCAGGACAGCCTGCGTGCCAGCCTTGGCGCCGCGCTCTACATGGATGCCGACGATGTCGCCGCCGACGTGCCGTTCACCGAACTCGGCCTGGATTCCATTGTCAGCGTGGAATGGATCCAGTCCGTCAACAAGCAGTACGGCCTGAAGATCCCGGCCACACGTGTCTACGATTGCCCCACCATTGTTCAGTTCGCGGCGCATCTGCAAGGGGAACTAGGGCTGAAGCCAGCGGCGCCGCAACCATCTGCCGCGGCTCCGCCTCCCACCGATGGCATCGCCATCGTCGGCATGTCGGGACGCTATCCCGGCGCGCCGGACCTCCGCCAATACTGGGACAACCTTAAGAACGCGCGTAACTCCGTGAAGGAGATCCCGGCCAACCGTTGGGATGTCCGCGACTACTTCGACCCCGACCCTTCCAAGCCCGGCAAGATCTACTGCAAGTGGCTCGGGGCGTTGGATGACATCGACTGCTTCGACACGTCCTTCTTCAGCATTCCGCCGGCCGAAGCCGAGGCGATGGATCCGCAACATCGCATCTTCCTCGAAGAGTCCTACAAGGCCTTCGAAGACGCCGGCTACAGCCCGCAGGCGCTCTCCGGAGCCCGCTGCGGCGTCTACATGGGCATCATGAACAGCGAGTACGTGCACCTGCTGAACCAGCAGCCGTCCAGCGGACTCAACACCGGCAACAGCTTTTCCATCGCCGCTGCTCGCATTGCCTATCATCTGAATCTGAAGGGGCCGGCGATTCCCATCGATACGGCCTGTTCCTCTTCACTGGTGGCCGCGCACCTTGCCTGCCAGGCGCTGCGCAACGGCGAGATCGACATGGCGCTGGCCGGTGGAGTGACGTTGTATCTGACGCCCGCTTCGTACGTCGGCATGTGTGCGGCGGGCATGCTGTCAGCCGACGGCCAGTGCAAGTCATTTGATGATTCGGCCAACGGATTTGTGCCCGGGGAGGGCGTTGGCCTGGTCGTGCTGAAGCGATTGGCGGATGCGCTACGTGTTGGCGATACCATCCACGGGGTGATCATCGGCTCCGGCATCAACCAGGACGGTAGGACCAACGGCATCACGGCTCCCAGCGTGCAGAGCCAGATCGAATTGGAACGCGACGTCTACCAGCGTTTCGGTATTGATCCGGAATCCATCAGCTATATCGAAACGCATGGTACGGGGACGCAACTGGGTGACCCCATCGAACTGGAAGCCCTCACTACGGTGTTCCGGGAGAAGACGGCGCGGCGGCACTTCTGCGCCTTGGGTGCGGCGAAGAGCAACATCGGGCATACCTCTGCCGCGGCGGGCATGGCGGGCGTACACAAGGCCGTGCTCTCGCTACGGCATCGCCAACTGGCCCCCAGCCTGCATTTCCAGAAGCCCAACTCGCACTGCGATTTCGATGACTCGCCATTCTATGTCAACACGCGGCTGAAGGATTGGGAGAACCAGGGTGGACGCCCGCGCCGCGCCGCGGTGAGTTCTTTCGGATTCAGCGGCACCAATGCGCATCTGGTGATTGAGGAATACGCCAAGCTGCCGGTGGCACGCGCGAACCCACGGCCAGTCCCAATCGTGCTGTCGGCCAGGGATGAGGAGCGATTGCGGGATACGGCGCGGCAGCTAGTCGAGTTTCTGGTGCACAGTGATCCACCGCTGTCGGATTTTGCCTACACGCTGCAAGTCGGCCGCGACGGTATGCAGGAACGGCTGGCGTGCGTGGCCTCTTCGGTAGCCGAACTGCGTGAGAAGCTGGCGGCCTTCCTGCGGGACGGCAGTGGTGTGGTGCGTGGCCGTGTGCCGCGGAAGCACGGGCGGTTGGCCTTTGTGGATGCTGATGAAGCGCTGCTGCGGCAGATCCGTACGCAGGCGCAACGAGGCGAGTACGCTTACCTGCTGGAACAGTGGGTCAACGGACTCCTGTTTGACTGGAACACGCTGGCATCAGAACCGCGTCCGTCGCGCATCAGCCTGCCGGGTTATCCCTTTGCCCGCGAACGCCACTGGGTGAAGCAGGCCATCGCGGCGGCGCCCGCGCCACCGCCTCCGACGCAAGTTCGGGGACCTGTCGCGCTCGCCTCACCGGAGAGCCTCCCCATGGTCTTTCCCTCGACGGTGTCGTCGAAAGCACGCACGCACCTGGCTCCACTTGACGCTCCCCTGACCGCACCAGAACTGCTGTTGCAGCATCTCTCGCGGAATCCGGTCCCGGTCTGCGATAACGCCCTCATGCAGGCGGCCCTTCGCGCGGGCACGGTGCACACGGGCTCCTCGACAGCCATCAGCCTGCGGTCGGCCGCAGTGAAGCTCGAAATGTTTCCGGACGGTGTCGTGTTGCTCACGATGCGCGACGAAGCCGGACGCAATACGTTCACCGAAGCCTTGTCGCAGGGCCTGATCGAAGCCTTCGGCCACGTAGGCCGCACGCCCTCTATTAAAGTGCTGGTGCTTACCGGCTACGGCCACTACTTCGCCTGCGGCGGCACGCGTGACGCTTTGCTCGCCATCCAGTCCGGGGCCGCGCGCTTCACCGATTCGCGTGTCACCAGCCTGCCGCTCGAATGCGAGATCCCCGTTATCGCCGCCATGCAGGGGCACGGTATCGGCGCGGGCTGGGCTATGGGCCTCTTCTGCGATGGCGTCCTCCACAGCGAAGAGAGCATCTATCACAGCCCGTATCTGCAGTACGGATTCACGCCGGGCGCCGGATCCACGCTCGTCTTTCCTTATCATTTCGGCTCCGCGTTGGGGCGCGACATTCTCGTCAGCGCGCGCGAATACAAGGGCCGCGAACTGCGTGGCTTCGGAGCCGGCATGACCGTGCTGCCGCGTGCCGAGGTGTTGCCTCGCGCCCTGGCCGCCGCTCATCATCTTGCCGGCGAATCCCGCGAAAGCCTCCTGCAATGGAAGCGCGAGCAGGCGCGTCCCTTGCGGGAACGGCTGGAAGCCACCTTTGCCGCCGAAGTGGCCATGCATGAGAAGACCTTTGTCGGCAGTGATGAAGTGCGGGCTAAGATTGAGGCCACCTACGGCGGGAGCCCCGCGGGGTTGCCGGAAACTCCAGCGCCGAAGCCCGCACCCATCGCGGATCCCGTGAACAACGACGAAGCCTTGCGTGCCATCGTGCGGACGCTGCGCGAGACGCTCGCCGATGAACTGCATCTGCGGCCCGAAAAGCTGGATGTGGAAGTCGCCTTCGTGGAGTTGGGGCTTGATTCCATCAACACGATCACCTGGCTACGGGAGTTGAATCAGAGCCACGGCATCAGCATCACCGCCATGGAGGTCTACAGTCACCCGACTATCCTGGAACTGGCCAGCCACCTGTTGCAGCAGGGACACGGCGTTCCCATCGCAGACCCCACACCGGCTCCACCGCCAGCCCCGCGCGAGGTGAAGCGCAGCGACATCGCCATCATTGGTATGGCGGGACGATTCCCCGCTTCGCCCGACATCGAGTCCTTCTGGGAAAACCTCGCCGCCGGCCGAAATTGCATCACCGAAGTACCCGCCGATCGCTGGCCGGTGGCCGACTACTTCGATGCCGATCCCGCCAAGCCCGGCAAGACCTACTCCAAGTGGATGGGCGCGATCGAGGACATCGACAAGTTCGACCCGCTGTTCTTCAACATTGCGCCGCTGGAAGCCGAAGCGATGGACCCGCAGCAGCGCCTATTCCTGGAGACCTGCTGGAGCTGCATTGAGAACGCCGGCTATGATCCAACAAAGCTCGCCGGTAGCCGCTGCGGCGTGTTTGCCGGCTGTGGGCCGGGCGACTACGGGTTGGCCGCCGCGGGCGGTGAGATGGATGCCGCCGCGCTCACGGGCGGCTCCATGTCGATCCTGGCGGCGCGCATCTCCTACTTCCTGAACCTGCAGGGGCCGTGCGTCGCTCTCGACACGGCCTGTTCGGCATCGCTGGTAGCCGTCGCCACGGCATGCGATTCGCTTTTGCTCGGCAATAGCGATCTGGCGCTGGCCGGCGGTGTCAGCATCATGGCCAGCCCCATGATGCACATCATGACCAGCAAGGCCGGCATGCTGTCGCCCGATGGCCGCTGCTATACCTTCGACCAGCGTGCCAACGGCTTCGTGCCTGGAGAAGGCGTCGGCGTGATCCTGCTGAAGCGGTTGGAAGATGCCGAGCGTGATGGCGACCGCATCGACGCCGTCATCCGCGGTTGGGGCGTGAACCAGGACGGCAAGACCAACGGCATCACCGCACCCAACGGCGACTCGCAGACGCGTCTGGAAAAGTACGTCTATGACCGGTTCGCGCTCAACCCTGATGGCATCCAGTTGGTGGAAGCGCATGGCACGGGAACCAAACTGGGCGATCCGATTGAGGTGGCGGGCCTGGTGAAGGCTTTTCGCGCTTATACGGGGCGTGACAACTACTGCGCGCTCGGGTCGGTGAAGAGCAATATCGGTCATCTTCTGGCGGCTGCGGGTGTGGCCGGCGTCATCAAGGCGGCGCTGGCGCTGCGACATCGGACGCTGCCGCCTACCATTCATTTCGAGACGCTCAATGAGCGTATTGAAGTGAGCGGTTCGCCGTTCTACGTCAACACCGTGGCGCGTGCCTGGGAAGTCGCTGAAGGTATGCCCCGCCGGGCCGCCGTGAGTGGCTTCGGGTTCAGCGGCACCAATGCGCACGTGGTAATCGAAGAGTATTCCGGCGCGGAGGTAAGGGATGCCGCTGGGCCAGTAGCCATCACCCTTTCCGCCAAGAACGCAGACCGGTTGCGCGAGCAGGCATCGAACCTTCTGCGGTACGTCCAGAACTCGGCCTGCAGCCTGCAGGACTTGGCCTATACGTTGCAAGTGGGCCGCACGGCCTTCCCCGAACGGTTGGCCTTCGTCGCGGATTCGCTGCCGGACGTTGCCTCCAAACTGAAGGCCTATCTTGCGGGAGAGGCCGTGCCCGGGTTGCATCACCGGCGGGTCAAACCGGATCGCGACGCGCTACCCAAGCCGGCCAATTCCCGTGACCTGCGTGCTCTCGTTGGCGCTTGGACCAACGGTGCGGAGGTCGATTGGACCAGTCTGCACGCCGCCGAGAAGCGGCAGCGGCTCGCCCTGCCTACCTACCCCTTCGCGCGCGAACGCTATTGGATCGGCAGTACCAAGAGAACTCGCCCCCAACAGGCCACGCTGCTATGCCGGCCAGTCTGGAGGGCGGCCGCGCCCGCTGCGTTGTCCACGGGCGCGGAGGGCTTCGCCCACCATGTCGTGCTGCTCTGTGGCAGCATGACGCCACCCGCCGCCGTGCCTGGCGTGCGTTATATGGCGCTGCCTGGCAGGCCGTTCGAAGCCGTTGCCTGTCAGGCATTCGATGCCCTCAAGGAACTGCTGCGGGAACACCCCCGCCAGCCCATTCTGATGCAGGCATTGGTGGAGGATCCGATTCTGTTGGGCCTTGCGGGCCTGTTCCGCACGGCCATGCTGGAACATCCCAACCTGCGCGCGCAGGTAATCCTGGTTGCCACCGGCGCGGCGCCGGAGCAGGCAATTACGGAAAATCGTGCCTGCGCCGATGCCGTGGTCCGGTATACGAACTGGGTGCGTGAGGTGCTGCGCTTCGAAGAACTGACATCCCCGGAGCCGCAGCCCTGCTGGCAGGACAACGGGGTCTATCTGATCACCGGCGGCTCCGGTGCGCTGGCACGGCTGTTCGCTGTTGAGATTGCCGCCAGGACTCTGCAACCCACGATCATTCTCGCCGGGCGTGGGGCTCTCACCACCGCGACACAGCAATTGCTGGAGACGCTGGCGCGGCGGGGGGCTACGGCCGAGTACCGGCAGGCCGACGTCACCGACGAGGGATCGGTGGCGAAGCTGATTGGCGATATCCAGTCCACCTACGGGCGCCTGGACGGGGTTCTGCATGCGGCGGGCACTTCGCGTGACAATATGCTCACCCGGAAGTCCACGGCGGATTTCGAAGCGGTGCTTGCCGCGAAGGTGCGAGGCACCGTGCTTCTGGAAGGTGCCGTGCGGCCGCTTGCGCCGAAGCTGTTCGTGCTGTTTTCTTCCTGCGCGGGTGCGGCTGGGAATACGGGCCAGGCCGACTACGCAACGGCGAATGCGTTTCTGGATGCTTTCGCCCATGGTCCCTCCGGGACGCGTATGGTGTCCATTGACTGGCCGCTTTGGAAACAAGGCGGCATGCACATGGACGACGGCAAGATCGTTGCCATTCGCGCGGCCACCGGCGCAGAACCATTGGAAACCGAGGCCGCGATGCAGGCGTTCTACCGGGCGGTGGCCTCTGGCCTGCCGCAGGTCATGGTGCTATCCGGCGACCTCGCACATCTTCGCCAGACGTTCTTCCCCTCGCCGAAAGTCGAAGAGCCAGACCTACGCCCGAGAGTCGTCGATCAATTGAAATCGCTGTTCGGTGAGACCATCCGGCTGGCCAAAGACCGCTTCGAGGAAGAGGAGCCGCTCGAAAACTACGGCATTGACTCCATCCTCATCACGCAACTGAACCAACGACTGACGCAAGTCTTTCCGAGCATTTCGCAGACGCTGCTGTTCGATGTCCGCCATCTGGGTGACCTTGCCGATGCACTACTGAAGCTTTTCCGCGCCGAGTGCCAGCGCTGGACGGGCGTCACCGCTGGCGTGAGCGCCGTGGCCCTGCCGCAACCTGTCCCCTCAACCGCCGTCGCCAAGGCTGCAACCCCCGTCCCTACACCAGGCACACAGGAGCCGATTGCCATCATCGGCATCAGCGGCCGCTACGCTGACGCCGAGAGCCTGGATGCGTTCTGGAACATCCTGCAATCGGGCCGCGACTGTGTCACTGAGATCCCGGCCGAACGCTGGCCGCTCGACGGCTTCTATCAACCCGACCCAGACAAAGCGATCGCGCAAGGCAAGAGCTACGGCAAGTGGGGCAGCTTCCTGAACACCTTCGCCGACTTCGATCCGCTTTTCTTCAACATTCCGCCGGTGCAGGCCATGGGCATGGATCCGCACGAACGCCTGTTCCTGGAAACCTGTTGGGAGGCCGTGGAATCGGCCGGCTACACGCGGGAGCGCATTGCCAGCGCCACGGGCGGGCAAGTGGGCGTCTTTGCCGGGATCACGAAGAACGGCTTCGAACGCAACGCCACGCAGTGGAAGCGCCAAGGGGTGACGCCGCATACTTCCTTCGGCTCGGTGGCGAACCGCGTCTCCTATTTCCTGAACTTGCATGGACCCAGCATGCCGGTGGACACCATGTGTTCCTCGTCGTTGACGGCGATCCATGAGGCCTGCCAGAGTCTGAGACAGGGCGAGTGCCGGATGGCCATCGCGGGGGGAGTAAATCTCTACCTGCATCCGTCGTCGTTTGTGGAACTCTCGGCACAGCGCATGCTGTCGGCCGATGGCCGCTGCAAGAGCTTCGGCGCGGGCGGTAACGGCTTCGCGCCCGGAGAAGGTGTTGGCGCGGTGCTGTTGAAGCCTCTACCGGCTGCGCTGACCGATGGCGATCCGATTCACGCCGTTATCCGCGGCACGCACGTCAATCACGGCGGCAAGACGAACGGCTACACGGTGCCGAATCCGACCGCGCAGGGTGACCTTGTCCGGGAGACCCTTCGTTGCGCCGGAGTGAATGCGCGGCACGTCACCTGCATCGAAGCGCATGGCACGGGAACGGAACTCGGCGATCCTATTGAGGTGTCCGGCCTGACCCAGGCGTTCCGTCCGGACACCGCCGAGACTGGCTTCTGCGCACTGGGTTCCGTGAAGTCCAATCTGGGCCATCTCGAAGCGGCCGCCGGCATTGCGGGCCTTACGAAGGTGATCCTGCAGATGAAGCATGGCCGAATCGCGCCGAGCCTGCATGCCCGGGAACCAAACAAAGCCATTCCGTTCGCCGAGACGCCGTTCGTTGTCGCGCAGGAACTGACGGCCTGGGAGCGCCCGAGTGAAGGCGGTACGCGGCTGGCGGGCGTGTCCTCCTTCGGTGCGGGTGGCTCCAACGCCCACGTGCTGCTCGAAGAACCGCCGCGTCGCCCTGCCGCGACCGTTTCTGCGCAGCCCGAAATCATAGTCCTTTCGGCGAAGACGGAAGAACGGCTGGTGGCCTATGCCCAGCGACTCTACGACTTCCTGGGCCACGCCACGCCCGCGCTGCGGGACCTCGCCTTTACCTTGCAAGCCGGGCGGGAGGCCATGGCGTGGCGTCTGGGCTTCATTGCCGGCTCATTGGATGAGGTAAAGCAGACGCTGCGCGGCTTCCTGGAGAACCACCCGCAGTCTGGTGTCGTGCGTGGGCATGTCGAGAAGACGCGCGGCGGGCTGGCGAAATTCTCCCGCGATGAGGATATCCAGGCCGCGCTCGAAGCCTGGCACCGGAAGCGGAAGCTTGCGCAACTGCTGGAAGTCTGGGTGAGTGGCACGACGGTGGACTGGGCCAGGCTCCATGCCGGCGACCTGCCGCGGCGCATCGAACTGCCTACGTATCCCTTCGCGCGAGAACGCTATTGGATCCCGTATGAGCAGGCGCAAGAGACCGCGGCTGGTGAGTCGAAGCCGCTGCATCCGCTGGTGCATCGCAATACGTCTGACCTTTCGGGACTTCGCTTCACCACGGTCCTCACAGGCGATGAATTCTTCGTGGCCGATCATGTTATCGGCGGCCAGGCGGTTTTGCCTGGTGTGGCGGTATTGGAGATGGCGCGTGCGGCCGTTGAGCTTGTTGCCCACGAGCCCGTGTCGTTGCAGCACGTGGCCTGGACAAGGCCGGTCGCGGTCACCGGGGATTCCCGCGCGCTGACGATCAGTGTTCAGGATAAGGGCGCTGGCCGTCTGCGGTTTGAGGTCTGCGCGCCGGGCGACGATGTGCCGTACGCACAGGGTCTGGCCGTGCTGGGCAGTATGCCCGAGGCCGGTCGCCTGGATGTGGACAAACTGCGTCGTGCCACGGCGGCGCGCTTCGATGCCGCGGCCTGTTATGCGGCCTTTCAGGCCATGGGCGTTCACTATGGCCCCGCGCAGCAGAGTATTGCGGAGCTCTTCGTGGGCGGCGGCCAGATTCTGGCACGATTGACGCTACCGGCGGCGGCATCCGGCGACGCATTCCAACTGCACCCCAGCCTGATGGATGGCGCACTGCAGGCGTGCATCGGATTCGCCCTGCAGAACCCGGCCGAGGGGCAAGCGACTGCCTCTGTGCCCTTTGCATTGGAAGAACTGCTGGTCTACACGCCCTGCGCGAACGAGATGTGGGCGTGGATCCAACAGGGACCGAAGCTTGCCATCACCCTGTGCGATGCAGCCGGCCGCGTCTGCCTCAGCATGCAGGGGTTGACGTTCCGGTCGTTGTCCGCTGCCGCTCCGGCTTCCGGGCTGGTACTAGCGGCGCCACGATGGGAGCCGGCGGCAGCCGCGCCCGCGCTATTACCCGATTACCAACGACAGCAGGTCTTCGCGGCCGGGGAGCACAGCGAGTCCTTCGAAGCCATGGCCGCACGGGTGTTCGCACTGGTTCGGGAATGGCTGCGACAGCCGGCGTCGAGGCCCATGCTGCTGCAGGTGGTGGTGCCCGCCGCGGGCGATGCGTCACTGGGCAGCGGGCTCACCGGCTTGCTGCGTACGGCTCATCTCGAGCAACCGCTGTTCCATGGGCAGGTGATTGAAACGGATGCGTTCGCCGGCCCTGCCATGCTGGCTGACAACGCCGCGCACCCCGATGACTTGTATGTCCGCTATGAAGCGGGCGTTCGGCACGTGCAGCGCTGGCGGGAAGTTGATCCGCCCGCGTCCGGCGGCGCGTCGCCCTGGAAGTCCGGCGGCGTGTACTGGATAACCGGTGGCGCGGGCAGCATCGGGCGCGCCTTCGCGGAGCACATCGTCGCGCAGCAGCCCACGGCGAAGGTGATCCTGAGCGGCCGCTCCGCGCTGAACGCCGAGCAGCAGGCCTGGCTGGAGAAGCACCGTGGCAGCATCGTGTATCACCGCGCTGATGTGAGCCGCATCGAAGAGGTAGAGCGCCTGGTTGCCGAGCACGGGCGAATCAACGGCGTGCTGCACGCGGCCGGCATCACGCGCGACAAGCTCATCGTGCGGAAATCGGCCGCCGAGTTCGATGAGGTGCTATCGCCGAAAGTGACCGGCGTGCGGAATCTGGATCGCGCCACCCGCCACCTGGATCTCGACTTCTTCGCGCTGTTCGCCGCCGGCGCGGGCGTGCTGGGCAATCCCGGACAGGCCGATTACGCTACGGCAAACGCCTATCTCGACAGCTTCGCCGCTTATCGCAACCAGTTGGTAGCCGCCGGCGAACGTCGTGGGCCCACCTTCAGCATCGACTGGCCCTACTGGCAGGACGGCGGAATGCGCATGGACGCCGCCTCGCAATCCGCGATGAAGGAAAAGCTTGGTCTGGTGCCGATCACCACGGCCACCGGCATCGCGATCTTCGAACATGCCTTGCGATCGCAGCACAGCCAGATCCTGGCGCTCACCGGCGATCCGGCGCGTCTCCGCGCCCTGCTCGGCGCGACGTCCGAGCCTGCGCCTGGCAACGAGCCCGAGACGCTCCCGTTCCTCCGCGGCCTGCTTTCGACCGCGCTGAACGTCCCCGCACACCGCCTGCGCCCGGATGAGTCCTTCTCTGAGTTCGGCATTGACTCCATCGTGGCGATGAACCTCACGCACAAGTTGGAGGATACCTTCGGATCGCTGCCGAAGACGCTGTTCTTCGAGTATCAGACCCTGGCGGCACTGGCGCGCTACTTCACGGAGAACCATGCCGGGAAACTGCGCCGCACGCCGGCGGCACCGCCGCCACCCGCTCCGCAGCCCCAGCAACCCGCGCCGCAACCGCACGCCGGCAAGGCGCTGGATATCGCCATCATCGGCCTCTCCGGGCGCTATCCCTTAGCCCCCGACCTCGACGTCTTCTGGAACAATCTCCGCGACGGCCAGGATTGCATCACCGAAGTGCCCGCCTCTCGCTGGAACTGGCGCGACTACTTCCCGCAAGATGGCACGGGAGCCGGCACGCATCGCAGCAAGTGGGGCGGCTTCCTTGACGATGTCGACAAGTTCGACGCGCAGTTCTTCAGTATCCCGCCGCGCATTGCGCCGTTCCTCGATCCGCAGGAGCGGCTGGTTCTGGAAGAAACGTGGAAGGCTTTGGAAGATGCCGGGTATCGTCCGAAGAGCCTGCAGACAGATGGGGTCGCCGAAGTCGGGGTGTATATCGGCTCCATGTACAGCGAATATCAATTGCTGGGCGCGGAACTGACGATGGCAGGCACTCCGGCGGCCTTTGCTGCCAACCCGGCCAGCCTAGCCAACCGCGTCTCCTACTTCCTGAACCTCCATGGGCCCAGCATGACTGTGGACACGATGTGCTCCAGTTCGCTGACGTCCATTCATCTGGCCTGCCAGGATCTGAAGTTGGGGCACACGCGCATGGCCATCGCCGGCGGTGTGAACCTCACCATTCATCCGAACAAGTACCTGATGCTCAGCGGGGGCCAGTTCATCTCAACCGAAGGCCGCTGCGAGAGTTTCGGGGAAGGCGGCGACGGCTATATCCCCAGTGAAGGCGTTGGCATCGTGATCTTGAAGCGCTTGGCTGATGCCGAGCGCGACGGCGACAACATCTACGGCGTCATCAAGGGTAGCGCGCTCAATCACGGCGGCCGCACGAACGGTTATAGCGTGCCGAACCCCAATGCGCAGCGGCGTGTGGTTGTGCAGGCGTTGGAGGAAGCGGGTGTTGATCCGCGCGCGGTCAGCTATGTGGAAGCCCATGGCACCGGCACCAAACTCGGCGATCCGATCGAGGTTGCCGGCTTGGCGAAGGCCTTCGGGCTGCAACCGGGCGATGGCCACTGCCTGATCGGTTCCGTGAAGTCGAACATCGGCCATTGCGAGGCGGCGGCGGGTGTCGCGGGTCTGACGAAGATCCTGCTGCAGATGCGGCACCGGCAGATTGTCCCGTCTATTCACTCGCGCACGTTGAATCCAAACATCGACTTCGCGGCTACTCCGTTCGAAGTCAATCAGGCATTGCGCCCTTGGCAACAGGCCGCCGGTGGACCACGAATCGCGGGGCTGTCGTCGTTCGGGGCGGGGGGCTCAAACGCGCACCTAGTGGTTGAGGAGTACGCCCAGAACCCACGCCCGGTTCCGGCTACGCCCCCAACCCCAGCCATTATTGTGTTGTCGGCGAAGAACGAGCAACGCCTACGGGACACGGCAGCCAACCTCGCCGCCTTCCTGGACCGTGCGGACCTGCCTCTGGAAGACATCGCCTACACGCTGCAGGTGGGCCGCGAGCCCATGGAAGAGCGGCTCGGCTTCACGGCCAGTTCCCTTGCCGAGATCCGCAGCCATCTTCGTCAATACCTGAGCGCGGGTAAGTCGGCGTTTCGGCAACCGGCGATTCTGGCCGACTGGTTGTCGGGGAAAGACGTCGATTGGGAGTCGTTACATCGGGACGGTCCGCGGCCGCGCCGCGTCAGCCTGCCGGGTGCGGTGTTTGTCCGTCAGCGCTATTGGATAGACCGGCCCACCTCTGCCACCGTCGCACTGCCGGCGGCTGCGCCGGTCTTCGAGGCGCGCAACGGGGAGCGCGTCCGCTTCGAACTAGCACCGCTGGACGGCGTCTCAACGCCGCCACCCACGCCTCCCGACATCGATCCACCGGAGCCGCCGAGCCCATCGGCTCCGCCTCCACCACCAGCGCAGCCCGCTGAGCCGGCGCCCGAGTTCGCCCTCGCGCTCGCTTCGTTGGAAGAGAAACTCCGCGCCAGTCTGGCCGAGACCCTCTTCATGGGTGCCGATGAGATCAAGCCGGAGACGCCTTTCCTCGACCTTGGGCTCGACTCCATCGTCGCCGTCGAATGGATCAAGCAGATCAATCGCGACTTCCAGCTCGACATCCAGGCGGGCGCCGTCTATGAGCATCTGAACCTGCGCAGGTTCACGGCCTTCCTGCAGTCGCAGATACAGGGCGAGGTGCCGTCCGTACCAACGCCGGCGGCGCCCCTGGTGCCGACCCGCGCTGCTGAGCCCGCGCCCGCGCCGCCATCCGTGGTCAGTACAAACGCCATCGCCGTCGTCGGCATGTCCGGACGATTCCCGGGCGCACCAGACCTGAACGCCTTCTGGCGAATGCTGGAGAAAGGCGACACGGCATTCAGCGCGCTTCCGCGGGATCGCGGCTGGGACCTCGACGCCATCTACGCTCCCGAACCGCAAAGCAACAAGACCTACGTGCGCCGCGGCGCATTCCTCGACTCCATCGATTGCTTCGCCCCGCTGTTCTTCCAGATCTCGCCCAAAGAGGCCCGCACGATGGATCCGGCCGAGCGGCTGTTCCTCGAAGAGGCCTGGCATGCGTTGGAGGACGCCGGCCTAGATCCCGGCAGTCTGTCCGGCCGCAACTGGGGTGTCTTCTGCGGCAATGGCGGGGACTACTCGCTCCGTATCAAAGAGGTGCTGGGCTTCTCGCCGCACGTCACTTTGTCGCAAGTGCCGGCCCGTGTGGCGCACTTCTTCAATCTGCAGGGACCCTGTCAATCGGTGGATGCCGGATGTGCCTCGTCGCTGCTGGCGGTCGCCGAAGCCTGTGACCAGTTGCTGCTCGGCCGTTGCGAAGCGGCCATCGCCGGCGGCGCGCTGATTCACAGCACGCCCAATCTGCTGATCAGCGCCTGCCAGATTGAGCTGCTATCGCGCGGTGACAGTGGCCGCGCACTCGACGCCGAAGCGCAGGGGATGATGCCGGGAGAAGCCGTCGGTGTTGTCGTTCTCAAACGCCTGGCCGATGCTATTGCCAGCGGCGACCACATTCACGGCGTCATCGAAGGCTGGAGCAGCAATCATAACGGCCGTACCAACGGCATGGTGGCGCCTAACGCCGATGCCCAAGCTGCACTCTTCGAAGGGGTCTATTCGCGCTTTGCCATCGATGCGGGCACGATCACGCTGGTGGAGGCGAACGCCTCCGGCATGCCACAGGCCGACGCCGCGGAGATCCAGGCGTTGACCCGCGTCCTTCACCACCCCTTCGCGCTGTCTACGGTCGAGAACAACATCGGACACGCTTTCCATGCTTCAGGCATTTGTCATTTGATGAAGGTGCTGCTGGCGATCCGCCATGGCCAGATCCCGGCCACGCCCGGTGTGAACCAGCCGCGGACGGCGCCCGGGTCGCCGTTCACGATTCATTCCCGTACGACGCCCTGGGATGCCCCTGTGCGCCGTGCGGCCGTCAGTTCCTTCGGCGCCACCGGAACAAATGCGCACCTTGTTGTTTCCGGCGCTCCAAGCGGGCAAACGCAGACTGCGCCGGTCTCCGACGGCCCCGTGCTGATCGTGCTGTCGGCTCGCAACGCCGGCGGACTGCCGCGCCGCGCTGGCGACCTGCGCCGCTGGCTGGAACACAACGACGTTGATCTCCGTCAGTTGTCGGCCAACCTGCTGCTGCGGCGCACGCACTTCGAAGAACGCTGCGCCATCGTGGTCTCAGACATTGCTTCGCTGTCTCAGGAACTCGCGCGCATCGAAAAAGGGCAACCTGGGCCCGGCGTGCTGCTAGGCAGCGTGGATGCGGACCAGCGCGTCACGCCTGCCCTCTCGGCCCTGGCCGCATCCACCCGGGAAGATCTGCTCATCCTGGCCGATCTCTACACGAAGGGCGTCAAACTGGATCTGGCCGCGTCCTTCCAGCCCCACGAGAAGGCTGTCCTGTCCCTCCCGGGCTACCCCTTCGAAAAACGGCGTTGCTGGATCTCCGACACCGCCGGCAGACCGGCGCCGGAGCGCAGCGCCGTGCCCACCAGCATCGACCGCCTCACCGCGCTGGTGTGCGAACTCACCGGCCTTGCCGCGGCAGACATCCGCGCGGACAAGCCGCTTAGCCTCTATGGTGTTGACTCGCTCTTGTCGATGCGTCTGCTCAACCGCATCAACGACAGCTATCGCGCCGAGTTCGATGCTTCCCTGTTGCGCCACGATACGCTCGAGACGCTTGCCAAGGCCGTGGATGCCGCGCTTGACACTGAGCCGCCACCAACTGCCGCGGCTTCTTCGCCGCAGCGTCCGGACTTCATCGAGTCGGTCGATCTGGAACCGCGCTCGAAACCTGAGCTGATCAGCGCCGGGCAGGGGGAAGCGCAACTGGAGCGGCTGCTCCAAATGGGCGCGGGCGTGTGGGAGGAGAACGGGTTGCTGCGCTTTGAGTTTCTGAAGGGTACGCAAACCCGCGAGACGCTGCAAGCGGCCGTTACGCATCCGCGGTCGCTGCTGGCGTCGTTGGAGAAAGGCGCGCGTTATTACCCGGCCAGCCACATGCAGCGCTTCGCTCTGGACGCCGCGCAGTTGCACGGCAGCACGGCGTTCCACATCGGCCAAGCCTTCTGGTTGGATACGCCAGCGGATGTCGAACTGCTGAACCGCGCCTACAACGACATCACGCGGCGCCATGCGATTCTCCGTACCGGCTTCCGGCGCATCGGCGAACAGTGGGCCCAGGTGGTTTCCGACAGCCTCAACGTCACCTGCCGCGAGCAGCGTTGGCCGCAGGTAACAGACCGCGCGTCCTTCCTGGCCGCCCTGGAAACGTTCCAGAAGCAGCAACTGAAGTCCCCCTACGATCTGAACCACACGCCGCTGCTGGATGTCTTCCTGGTGCACAATACGCGCGACCTGGCCGCGGTCTACTTCCAGACGCACCACAGCCATGCCGATGGGTTCACGCTCTTCCTGTTCCAGCAGGAGCTCTACCGCCGGTATCGCGCCTTGCAGCAGCATGCCCCTTGGCCCGAAGCCCCGCAAGCGGCACTCTACGCGCACTTTGCCCTGACCGAGTTCGACGCTGCGAGCGCGGCGAATACCGTCTACTGGACGGGGCTGCTCGATCGTAATCCGCAGGGTGCCTCGCTGCAGGACCGCGCCGAACACCTGGAGTCCGTCACTCGCGCCGCCGGGCTGGTAACGCTGGAGAGTTCGCCGCTGCACAGCGCGGAACTCAGCGAAGGCTGCCGCAGGCTGGGGATTACGCTCACGCAACTAGTGTCGTGCGCGGTGGCGCTGCTCACTTACCGCCTGACGCTCCGCAGCATGCCTATCCAGATGGTCTACAACCTGCGCGACCGCGTTGCCTTCGAGACCGTGCTAGGCGACTTTTCCTCGTCGGCGCCGCTGCTGCTTTCGATCGAGCCGGGCATGAAGATCCGTCAGCTTTTCGAAGCCTACCAGGAGGCTCTGCTGGCCATACAGACACACAAGCGCTTCGACTTCGTCGAACTGATCGGGCGCATGGCTGGTACCGAAACCTGGAGCGGCATCTCCATCGACAGCAACAACCGCGACTCGCTCTGCGAGGTAACGGACTTCGCCTCCCGCCTGATCGACATCCCCATCGAAGGCCGCGAGCCCGTCGCCCCGCTGGTGGTCTGCCTGGTACAGACCGGCGGACGCCTGGATCTGCAGCTGATCTATGACCGCTCACGGCTGTCCACCCGCACCATGCAACTGTTCGCGCAGGCTGTGAATAACCTCCTGCCCGCCATGATTGCGGATCCCGACCAGCCCGCCGGTAGTCTGCCGGTGCCGCAGGAACTGCTGCTGCGCCTTGCCGGCAACACCAACCGCCCGGAGCCCGAACGGCCCCTAACCGCCAGAGTTGCGGTGGATAGAACCGCATGAGCCGCACCACCAACAGGCCGGCTGCCGAGACCTTCACCCAATACCTGTCGACGGTGCGGGAGGCGGTGAGCCACGTCCAGGACCGTGCCGGGAATCCCGAGGATTGGAGCGTGCTGAGTGAAATGCCCGTCGATTTCACCCCCACGGCCGGCGGTGCCCCCGGCGGCACAGGCTACGTCGAAGCCATCGGCTACGAGAATGTCATCAGTTACCAGAAGCGCGCCGGTGCCTTTCTGGAGACCGGAATTCTGCCCGGAGAAGGCGGCGAACCATCACCGCCCCTCACGGGCCACAACCGCAACATCGAGAAGCTATCAGAAGAGGATACTGGAACCATGCCTGCAACCAAGAAGAAAGTCGAACGTCTGGATGACAACGACGAGAAGACCGAGGTCCCCGGCGAAAAGCTCGCCGGTGCCATCAGTCATGAGCTGGCGGTCTTTGCCAAGGCAGCTTCGCTCTACTTCGACAAGTTCCATGAACTGCACAGCGCATCTGGGGCGAAGAAGAGCGACAAGGCGCTGACCGATCTGCTCACCAACGCGCAGAAGGCCAACAAAGCCGCCATGAAACACGTCATCGAGAACTCCGAGGTGCACAAAGAGGCCACCAAGCAGGCCAAGAACGTGGTGCCGGGCTCCGCCGTGGATGACCTGCACAAATGGGTGAACGAGGAGGACGAGTAACCGCCCCTGTCCGTTTACGTTGCGACCGCGGCGCTGCAGCCGGCCACAGCCAGCGCCTTCTGCCGGAGACGGCTCTTCAGCAGCGCCGCGTCGTCGGAACGAAACTGCTTTTCGTTGTAGCTCAAGTGGACATTCAGGACATCGGCGAACAGCACCGCGCTGAAGATGGCCGTTCCCAGCATCGACGGAGCCACGTAGCCGCGCGCTTCGGTCACGCGCAGTTCACCCGCCTGCCGCGATAGCTTCTGGAAGTTCAGAAACGTCATGCTGGTGGAGCTGTATTTCGCCATGCTGGCGATGAAGCGCGCGGCGCGGTCCACGCCCTTGCGCTCGTTAGAGAAGAACAGCCTCCAATCCATGATGGCGGCCAGCGTGGGCATCACATGCAGGCGCGGAGAATCCTTCTTCATCGCCGCCTTGGTCTCCTGCCGGATCATGCGCGCCATCTCCAGAATGTCGTCGTTGCCGGTCAGCTTGCAGACCACGTCCACCGTGGAGGCATAGAAGCCGAACTCCATGCCGCCGTTGATGGACAGGAACGGCCGCAAGTTCGTGGGAATCGGCATCGTGATCACACGGTCGCTGGTCGGGCGCTTCTTCGGACTTTCGGCCAGCAGCGGGTGGATGGCGTCCAGTGTCGCCGCCACCAATAGCGCGTAGAGGGTCACCTTCTCCTGCCGCGCGCGCTCAATCAACGCCGCCGTCTCCGCCCTGCTGAACGAAAGGGTCTCCACCCGGACGCGGCGCTCGGCGAACGGAACACTGCTGTCATTGCGGAGCGGCGCCGGCATGTCGCCCAACTCATTCATCCGGGCGTTCACCTTCGCCTGGCACTTCACCATCTCCCGCAATCCGCGCCAACCGCGGTACTGCGGCGTAACGCCGTCTTCCAGCATCGGGGGGAAGGGCAGGGGACTGGCTTCGGGCAGCGGTTCTCCGGCGGCCGCCTTGCCCAGCAGATCCACGACGTCCACCAGCAGGTTCGCCGCCGAGAAGCCGTCGCCGATCAGGTGTTGGAACGTCACGAACAGGCCGCTATGGTCCGGGGCATAGCGGACCAGCCGCACGCGGATCATCAACTCGCGCATGCCGTCGAACGGGCGACGCAGTTCTTCGGTACCGATGAGGTCGCGGTCCGCCGGTTCGCCGGAACTGCTCTCCAGCGGGATGGGGGGAGCGTCGTTGGGCTCATAGCAGGCGAAACATACCTTGCCCTTCTCCAGCCGCAGCAGGCTACGGAGCAGCGGATAGCGTATCTGGCACCAGCGCAGCACATCGCGGAGAGCCGCCTCCGTTACCGTGCCGTGCAGGTCCACGGCCGAACCCAGGTTGAACGGACTGGCCTGGTCAAAGATCCACGCCGACCGCTCCATCTTGCCCAGAGGCCGCACCGTCCGCGGCTGATTCATACTCGCCCCCCGGATCTACATCCCGAACATGGCCCGGATGTTGTCTTTGACTTCTTGTTGGTGGAAGGTGACGCCATGCATCGCCACCTCCTGTTCGATAAACCGGGGCAGCGATTCCCGCAGTCCCCGTACCAGATGATCCTTCAAGGTGATGAGCGAAATACGCGGGATGCGTGCCAAGTCCCGCGCGATCTCCATGGCCTGGTTCATCACCTCGGCGCGCGGATGGACCGCGAACGCCACGCCGCGCCGCTGCAGTTCGTCGCCACGATACCGCCGCGCCTGGAGCAGCATTTCGTTGCCTAGCACCGGCCCCAGCTTATGCGGCACGATCATTGTCGCGCCCATGCCCGGCGTGAAGCCGTATTTCATGAAGTTAGTGGTGTAGACGCTCTCGCGGCTTAAGATGACGAAGTCGGCGAACAGCCCCATTACGAAACCGCCGCCGATGCCGTGCCCCTGCATCGCCGAGATCACCGGAATCGGGCACTCCAGCGCCAGGCCGTAGATGTTGTTGTCGGAGAACCGCGCCTTGCCTTCCTGCAGCGTGAGCAGGTCTTCCTGCGTGCCGCCGCTAGCAAAGTAGCTGTCGAAACCGGTGAGGATCACGGCCTTCCACGTCTGGTTGGTGCCGATGGCCGTGAAGGCCTGGATCAACTCGCGGCTCATCTGGTGCGTGAAGGTGTTCTTGTTCACGCGGTCGCACATGGTCACCTGGACAATGAACGGTTCCACTTCGCGGACATCGACAACCGGCTCTGCCATGGCGGTCATGACTCCCAAGGGAATGCCCCGGTCTGCACGTAGCGGGCGATCTTGTCCAGGTTCTCGCGGTCGGTGAAGACTTCCAGGTTCGCCGCCAGGGCCGGCGGGCGATGGCGGAGCAGCGTTCCGTCCAGGTCTCCCATGTAGCGCTTGTAGCGGGTAATGCCCTTCTTTGAAAGCCGCCGCAGCCGCAGCAGATGCTTGCGCAGCAGGCCTTCGCTGTTCGCTTCAAAGGCGTCCACCAGGCCCCATTCGGCGGCCTTCTGGACCGTCACCGGCTGCGTCATCAGTGTCATGTAATGGGCCCGTTGAAAGCCCATGCGCCGGATCAGGAACGGCAGTACGCAGGCGGGCATCAGGCCGAACAGCAGTTCGGAAAGGCTGAAGACGGCCGTCTCATCGGCCAGCACGATATCGCAGGCCGACACAAAGCCGATACCGCCGGCGTTGGCCTTCCCACGCACATGGGCCACGCTGATGTACGGCCCGGTGGCCATGTCTAACCAAACGTTGTAGAGAATCTCCGGATTCTGCCCCTTGGCCACGCCGGCGGCCAGTCCGGTCTCGATGGCCTTGAAGTCCGCGCCGAAGCAGAACACCTCCGGCAGGCCTTCCACCACCAGCACCGTCATCTGGTCGCGACAGCGCGCCAGCACCTGCTGGAACTCCTCCGACAACAGATCGTTGATCGTGTTGTTGGCTTCCGGCCGGTGAATCTGCACGGTGCAGATGGGGCCGTCCAGGCGCACGCGCAGTGTCCGGTAAGCCTCCATCAGGACACCCATTCGTACTCGCGGTGATACTCGCGAATCTCTTTCAGGAACAGCAGCGGCTTGCCTCGCCCTGTCTTGCGAGCCTCCGGGATGTAGTCCGGATCCAGCTTTACATTGCGCGTGCCGAAGCGCACGGCGTTGTTGCCCAGCAGCATGTCGTCATATTCTTTCATGCTCAACTCGCGCCGGTGGTTCAGTTGCGCCTCAATACACATCCGCCGCAAGCGCTGCTGCCCTTCGCTGGTAACCACGCCGCTGAAGAACTCCGAACAGCAGCCGGAACCATACGAAAAGCAGCCAATGCGCTGCGGCGAACGGAAGTCGGCATACGTGATCGTGCTTGCCAGTGACAGCGCCATCGTGGCACCCATGATGTTCCCTACGCGCTGGCACAAGGTAAGCCCGGGCGTTACCCGCTTCTGGAAATCCTCTTCAATCTGAGCCGGTTTGGCCTTCGCCATCTTGCGCATCATGTTCCGATGCGCGCCCTTCACCATGCCGCCGAAGGGCGTGTGGAAGGCCAGGTAACCGAACGTCGTCACATAGTCGACATCCTTCACCCGCTTCTGGTACTCCAGGTATGCCTTCTCGCAGCATTCCAGGTACGACAGCAGCGATAGGTCCGCATCGCCGGCTTCACTATCGGGCGCCGGACGGCAGGTGTCCATCACTTCGAAGCCGTAATAGCCGTTGGCGCCGAAGTCCACCTGGAACACGTAGGGCGTCTCACTGACCAGCATCGCCACGCTGCCGGCGCCGCTGCTCGGTTCGGCGAACGACCAGTCGTGGGTCAACTCGGCACCGCCCTCGGCCACCAAGAAGCGTGTGATGTCGGTGGCCACCACCAGCGCCTTGGCGCCTGGCGAGGTCTGCGACAGAATCGTGTTGATGGCCATCTGCAGACCTGCCACGCCGGAATAACAGGCATTCTTCAACTCGAACAGCCGGCAGTTCCGGTTCAGCCCAAGGTGATGATGAATGTAGGTGCTCATCGACTTGCCAAAGTCGATGCCGGACTCGGTGCAGGTGATCAGCAGTTCAATGCGGTCCTTCTCGGCCGGGCTCAGCGCATCGACAATCGGCTTGGCTGCATTTACGCCGAAACTGACCGGATCCTCGTACGGCAGGCTGACCGTCTTCTCCTTCATCAGCAGATTCTTGAAGCGGTCGCTATCCAGTTTCCGGTGCGCGGCCAGTTTGCTGACGTCCAGATACGCCGTCCCGCCGAACACATTCATCGCTTCAATTCCAACGTAGGTCGCCACGTTCTCTCCTTACTTGCCGTTCCGGTCCCAGCCGAACCAGCCGTGGAACAATTCCTGCTCTTCTTCGACAAGGAAGATAACGGTTTGGGCACCTGCGTGCGGCTTGCCCTCGTTCAATGTCTCCACTTTTTCCAGAATGGATTCCAGTAGCGGCCCTTCGCCGCGCTTCAATTCACTCACCATGCTGGGGCGGCGGTGGCCCAGATCCAGCAGGATTGGCTCATTGCCCAGCGCGGTTAGAAGCTTGTGCAGTCGCAGCGCAACGCTGTCGTCTTCCGACACTACCGGCGTCGCCTGGCTGGTCACGACGCTCATTCGCTGCGCGAAGGCACCGACATCGAAGTACGCCAGGTAGCCGATCGTATGCTGGATCAGCGCCTGCACGATGAACGCAATCGCAGTGCCGGCGTCCCATTCATACGGAAGCAGCACCTTCTGCAGCATCTTCGCCACTTTCCGAATCTCGTCGACGATGGGCTTGTTCTTCCCGGCTATCTCATCAATGCTGTAGAAGTGGGAGGGGAAGCCCTCGGTCTCCGGTAGGATGTTGGTGTAGTGGTGCTTCTCGGTGGACCGTTGCACCCAGCCCACCAGTTTCCGGATCAGGTCGGAGGAAAGCTCGGGCTCGTACATGGTGGGAATCGGCGCCAGCGTTTCTACGTTGAAGGCACGCGGCACCGGGTCCAACGAGTTCCAGACGCGCTTGGTGGCGCTGCCCAGCCTGTCGCCGTAATAGCGGGAAAAATCGGCATCGCCCGGCGTGGCGCCCGCGGTCGGGAAAACGCTGATGGCGATGGTGCCGGTGGTGTCCCACGCAACTCGCGTCTCGTCCAGATACAGCGAATAACAGGGCGACAGAGCGCCGCCCAGGCTGTGGCCCGTAACCAGTACCTTCTTGAACCCGCCCTTGCCCAGGAACTCCCGCGCGCTGATCGCGGCCGTACCCTGGCTGCTTGCCGCGGTCATGTTCACCAGCTTGTCCAGTCCAAAGGCGGTGCCCTTCGAAATGCGGCCTGCCTCCGGGGAACTGTTGTACGGCCAGTGCACGGTTTCGCTGACGTTGAAATCCTCCACGATCCAGTCCATCAGCGACGTGCCGTTGGTGCCGGCAATCGCCACCAGCGCCTGCTCCGGATCCTCCGCCGGAACCAGGATGTACATCGTGTTAAGAGCTTCCTTCTTGCCGGTAAAGGAGTCGGCGAAGACCGCCGGGCCCCACGCCAGCGTCCAGGTGCCGAGCAACTGGCGAATCTCTGGATCGCCCAGCAACTTCTCCACCTGCGTCTTCACCTGTACGGCGATCTCTTCGGCCTCTCCAGCGATGTTGAAGCTCAGCACCGTCGACCAGGACAGGCTGAACGCCTGTTGCTCGAAGGTATAGGTGCCCTTGTTATACCCGGGCAACGCTGCGGTCGCCATCGTCATTGTCCTCCCACGTCATCTGCTTGTTAAGGGCGCGGCCCCTTGCCTTGTCAGGTTGGCGTTGCGCCCGAACCCGCCCAACCGACGCGTTTGCGTCGTCGATCGATGCGCAGGTGGCGACACCGGGAATGAACAATCCGCTCCAGCCTGGTTACTGCTGTTTGATGGTGCTGGGCACGATGCTACCATAATTCCTACTTTTTTCGGAATTCCCAGCATTACTTATTTCTTTACATGGATCCCCCTGACTTCGTCAGCACGACGGCGGTGTTTATTCCGCCGAATCCAAATGAGTTGCTTAGCGCCGCTTGGATATCCAGGTCGCGGGTGCTCTCTCCCGCAAAGCCGCACGTCTGCTCGATCGGCTTGCGCAGATTGCGGTTGGGATGCAGGAACCGCCCGTTCATCTGCAGCAGGGTGGCCGCGGCCTCCACCACTCCGGCCGCATGCAGACAATGGCCCGTCAGGCCTTTCGTCGCATTGATGGCCACCCGCGAAACACGGGGCCCAAAGACCTCCTGGAGAGCCTTTACCTCTACCTCGTCGCCCGCCAGCGAACTGGTGGCGTGCGCGTTCACGTAGTTCACCGCATCCGGCAACAGACCGGCCTGCTCCAGTGCTAACCGCATGGCCCGCGCCTCACCTTCCACCGACGGATTGCTCAGGCGATTGGCATCCAGGCACGTGGCGGCACCCGCCACGTAACCAAGCACCCGCGCGCCTCGGGCACGGGCGCTCGCCGCCGATTCCAGGATCAGGCACGCGCTGCCCTGGCCATAGATGAAACCTTCGCGATCGCGGTCGAACGGGCGGCAGGCTTCCTCGGGTTGGGCGGCGTATCGCGTCCCGCCCAGCGCCCCCGTGTTGCGAAAGGCCTGCAACTCCAGCGGCGACAGGTCTGTCAGCGCCCCCACCACGACACAGACATCGGCGATCCCGTAGCGAATCTGCCGCCACGCCTGCAGGATGCCCATGTTGCCGCTGGCCGACGCACCGCCGATCGTGAAGCCCTCGCCGCGAATTCCCAGCACTTCGCTGAGAATACCCACCTGGTCGGTGTCAAGAAAATGTAACGCGTAGCTGGCCGGCACCACGCCGAAGTTATCCGCATACTTTTCCCGCATGCGGTACGAATAACCCGGCGCCACGTTGTTTCCAGCAACGATGATGCTGGCCGCGGCTGCACCTGTGGTGTTACCGCCGAAAGCCTGCGTCCATGCCTCCAACGCCGTCAGCAGCGAGGCCTGCTGCGAGAGCGGCGCACGCCGTCCGGCCTTCAACGCGCGGCCCAGCAGGGGTTCCGGCAGTCGCATGTCTGCCAGCGTGGTGCCAAGGTCGAACGGAGGTAACCGGCCCGCCACACCCAACCCGTCGGCATTGCTGGCCGTAATGCCACAGGCGCCACGCCGCAACGCCGCAGCGAACGCTTCGCTGCCGCGCCCGATCGACGTCAGCACGCCCAAACCTGTGACGGCAACCGCTGCGGGCATTCTCCTACCCGTTCACTTTGGCGTGTAGGAAATCCACCAACCCCTGCAGGTTTTCGATCTTCGCGACTTCAATCAGCGGGAAGGTCACGTTCAGTCTTTCCATCGATTGCAGCACCACGTCGGCGCGGTCCACGGAATTGGCGCCCAGATCCCGCATGCTTTGCTGCGGGTCGATACTTACCGACTCCAATTCCGGCAGAATCTCGCGCAGGTTGCCGGTGACCACCGCAAAAATTTCGGATTTCGTCATGCCCATTCCCTAGTAGTGTATAGTGTCGTGTCAAGCTAAGATTTCTCTAGCGATGAGGCAATTGATATGGATGTTTTCCGGGCAGGGCTCGCAATATTTCGAGATGGGCCGCGACCTGTACGATGCAGACCCGGACTTCCGTGAACTGCTCCACACCTGCGACGCGCATTGCCGGCGATTGCTGGGCTATTCGCTGCTGGCGGTGATCTACCCGGAACGCAAGAAGCCCGAATCGGAGCCCTTCGACAATCTGCTCGATTCGCATCCGGCCTTGTTCTGCATCCAGTATGCGCTGGCGCAGACGCTGTTCCGCCGCGGCATGAAGCCGGATCTGGTGCTGGGGTATAGCTTGGGGGAATGGGTGGCGCTGGCCGTCGCTGGCGCGCTGCCCTTCGCCGACGCGCTGGAGTCCATCGTCAACCAGGCGGAGTTGCTGCTGCGGTATACCGAGCCCGGCGCCATGCTGGCCATCATGGCGCCCCCCGAGATCGCCGAGGCCTCGCCGGTGTTTCGCGAGACTCCCATCGCTGCCTTCAATTTCCGCAAACATTTCGTGGTTTCCGGGCCGCGGGACTTCGTGCAGCGTGTGCAGGCGCATGTCCGGCAGGAAGGCATCGCGCACCAGATGCTTCCGGTGCGCGTCGCCTTTCATTCGCCGTTGATGGATGTCGTCGAACAGCGGTACCAGGATTTGGTCGGCCAACTGCATCCCAGGGCCTTGCGGTTTCCTCTGGTCTCGCTGGCGCACTCGGCACTGCTCGAAACACTGCCGGAACATTTCTTCTGGAACGTGTTGCGGCGGCCTGTGCGATTTGAGGACAGCATCCGCTCCCTGGATGCCGGGGGCCCATACACCTTCGTCGACCTTGGGCCCTCCGGCACGCTGGCCACTTTCTTCAAGTACGCGCGCCATCCGGAGTCCGAGTCGATTGCCCATCCCATCCTCACGCCGTACCAGCAGGCGCTGGCGAATCTGGAACATCTCGAAGGCCAACTGTAAGCGAATCCATGGCAGGATGGTACAATCCTGCATAGCCGCAAAATAAGCGCTGCAATCCGCTTCTTTTCTATTGCTTTCCGCGCCTGGCCACAGCGGCGCAACCGGCAAAACATCACCCGAATCGTGGATAATTCCTATGAATGCGAATAGCCTGATCTTTCTGTTTCCAGGCCAGGGCTCTCAAAGTAAAGGCATGGGCAGTGGCCTGTTTGAGCAGTTTCCGGAAATCACCCAAGCCGCCGACGACACACTGGGTTATTCCATCCGCCGCCTGTGCCTGGAAGATCCATTGAACCAACTGGCGCAAACCGACTTCACCCAGCCAGCCATGTACGTGGTGAACGCGCTCACTTTCTGCAAGCTGAAGCAGGAGTACGGCCGCGAGCCCGACTTCGTCGCCGGCCACAGCCTGGGCGAATACAACGCCCTGCACGCGGCCGGAGTCTTTGACTTCGCCACCGGACTGAAACTGGTGCAGGAACGCGGCCGGCTGATGGCGCAGGCGACTGGCGGCGGCATGGCGGCCGTCATCGGCCTGACCCGTGACCAGATTCGCGACGTGCTGCTGCTGTTCGGCAGCACCGATGTCAGCATCGCCAATCTCAACGCTCCACAGCAGACCGTGATCTCCGGCCTTAAGGAAGCCATCGAAGACATCCGCCCATCGTTTGAAGAAGCCGGCGCGCGGCTGTTCCTGCCACTGCCGGTGAGTGGCGCCTTTCACTCCCGCTTCATGGAACCTGCACGCAAGGCGTTTGAGGGTTTCCTGCAGCGCTTCTCCTTTGCCCCCCCGCGCATTCCGGTAATCTCCAACGTGGAGGCGCTGCCCTATCCCGCGAATGATGTTGCCGGGTTACTGGCGCGGCAAATCACATCGCCGGTGCGCTGGGTGGAGTCCATCCAATATCTCAGTCGGCAGCCCAATCCCACCTTCCGCGAAGCCGGGCCAGGGACTACGCTACAGGGCATGCTGCGGCAGATTCTGAAGTAGGCGCAATTACGCCAGCCGCAGCGTATAGCGGCGTCCACGGGCCACCGGCAAGTCCAACACGCCGTCCGGGTTGAGGGTGCGGCCTGGGAACGACTGACCTTGCGGTGGCCGTAGCTTCAACGTCCCGTCTCGCCCGCTGCGCAGCGTGACTTCGCGGGCGCGGCCGTCCGTCCACGCCACGTCCACTTCCACGTTCCCGCGAGCCCGCAGCCCGCGCACCGTGCCGTTGCGCCATGCCTTCGGCAGTGCCGGCAGAAGGTGGATCTCGCCGGCATGGCTCTGCACCAGCATCTCCGCCATCGCCGCCGCGCCGCCGAAGTTACCGTCAATCTGGAAGATCCAGCCGCGCCCGGCAGGATGCGTGTCGAACAGGTTCGGCCCGGTACTCAACTCCAGCAGCTTGTTCAAGCCTTCCCACGCCTGCTCTCCCTCCAGCAGCCGGGCCCACAAGCCGATGGACCATGCACGGCTCCAACCCGTATAGGCACCGCCGGCCTCCAGACGCAGTTCCAACGAACGCCGCGCGGCCTGTGCCCATTCCGGCGTGCGGCGCGGCGTGAACTCGGCGCCAGGATATAGCGGATATAAATGCGACATATGCCGGTGCTGCGGTTCCCGCTCTTTGAAGTCCTTCGCCCATTCCAGCAACTGCCCGCGCGCGCCCTTGCGATACGGCGGCAACTTCTCTATTGCCGCGGCCAGTCTGGCGATAAAGGCCTCATCCACACCTAGTCGCTTCGCGGCTTCCGTCGTCGCGGCGAACAACTCGCGCAGCAGCGCCAAGTCCATCGTGCATCCGGCGCTCACCTCCGCCGGCTTGCCTTCCGGTGTCAGAAAAACGTTCTCTGTCGATATCGACGGGCAAGTGGTGAGTTGCCCTTCGCCATCGGGAATCAGCAGGCCCAGGCAGCATTCGGCCGCTCCCTTCAGCAAGGGATAGGCGCGCCGCCGCAGGAACTCCTCGTCGCCGCTGAACAGGTAATGCTCCCACACATGCGCGCAGAGCCAGGCCGCGCTCATGTTCCAGTTTGCCCACGTTGGCGACCCCATGCCGTAGTTGCCCACCGGCGCCGATTGCCTCCACAGGTCGGCATTATGGTGGGCGATCCATCCTTCGACGCCGTAGTTCACTTGCGCCGTCGTGCGCCCATTCTCGGCCAGCCCTTCGATCAGGTCGAACAACGGCTGATGGCACTCGGCCAGATTGCACGTCTCGGCATGCCAGTAGTTCATCTGCGTGTTGATGTTGATGGTCCAGTTGCTGCTCCAGGGCGGTCGCACCTGTTCGTTCCAGATGCCTTGCAGGTTTGCCGGCTGGCTCCCGGGACGCGAACTGGCGATCAGCAGATAACGGCCGTACTGGAAGTACAACGCCAGCAACTGCGGATCGGGCCGGTCCTTTGCCAGCTTCAGCCGCTGATCGGTGGGCAATGCCGAAGCGGCCGGGCCCAGGTCCAGCGACACGCGCCGAAAGAGCTTCTGATGGTCGGCGACATGACGGGCGCGCAGATCGGCATACTTGCGCCGCGCTGCCGCCTCCAGATGCTTCGCCGCCGCATCCGTCACCTGCTGCGCCGGCAGATCCGGCATCTGTTTGTATCCGCGAAACCCGGTGGCCGCGCTGATCAGGATGGTTGCGGCCTTCGCCTCCGCGATGTGCAACCATTCTTCGCCCGCCCGCACGGACCCGCCCTCCACCAGCACCTGTAGCCGGGCTTCGAAACGCATGCCCTTGCCCTCGGCATCGTCATAGCGAATGGGATTGTCACTGCGGAAATAGTTCGGATCCACATGTACCGGCGCCTTGCCTCGCAACACCAGCGTGGCTTCCCCCTCCACCGTAGCCGCCGACTTCACCGGGCTATCCATGGCGATGCGAAACGTCAGCTGCTTGCCTTCCGCCGCCATCACCCGAGTCACAATCACCTGGTCCGGGAACGACACGAACGTCTCCCGCCGGTGGCCGGCCGTCATCACCGAAGCAATCGCGGTATCCAGGTCCAACTCGCGCCGATACGCCGCACCTTCGGTATCCGCGAACTGCAACCGCACATCCGCCAGCGGCTGGTACGACTGGTTGTACGGCCCCTGCATCTTGCGGCACACCTGGTCCGCCGCCGTGTAGTTGCCTTCTTCCAGCACCAACCGCCGAACTTCGGCCAAATGCTGCTTGGCATCGGCGTTGTTCCACTCGCGCGGGAAGCCTGACCACAGCGTGTCTTCGTTCAACTGCAGACGCTCTGTAACAATACCACCGAACACCATCGCGCCCAGACGGCCGTTTCCCACCGGCAGGGCCTCCGTCCAGTCTTTCGCCGGCGACTGGTACCAAAGCACCAGTCCATGGCCGGAGGCCTTCTGCCCGCGCAACGCGGCGCTCGCGGGAAGCGCTGCCAGAAACTGCCGTCTGTCCATATGCCGACTATAGCGTCAGAACTCGAACGTCAGGCCTCCGTGAAGGTTGCGTCCCATGCCCGGCACCTGCGTTCTTCCGGTCGTATCGCCAATCCAATAGCGGCCACCCAGGGGCATGGCATAGAAGCGGTTCGCCAGATTGTCGATGCCGAAGTCCAGCCGCACGCTGGCCGAATCCGCCAGGTGCCAGCGGTAACTGGTCCGCACATGGAACAGCGTGTAGCCCGGAGTGCGCAACTCATTTCGCAGCGCCTGCACGTTCTGCTTGGCATCCACGGCCTGGAACTCGAAGGCGCTCGACCACGACCGCAACCGGTGTTCCACCCAAGCCCGCGCATTCACCGGCATGATGTTGTAGAGGTAGTCATCGGTGTCCAGCCGGCGGCCGCGGACGTAGGCAAAGGTGCCTGCCAGCGATACCGCTCCGGAGCCCCGATCCGCTTCCACCAGCGTGAAACGCCAGGCGCCGTCCACGCCCGCCAGCCGTGCGCGGGAGTTGATGAACTGCAGCGTAGTGAAGCCCGTGGTTGCGCCCAGACGCATCGCCGTGCAGCCGTTGTTGCGATCATTGATCACCGGGCAGCGCCGCACGTCGATAAAGTTTTCCATGTGCGTGAGGAAGGGAGACAGCCGCACCTTCCAGGGCCGCGCCCCGGAGCCGCGCCATTCCGCCGCCGCTGTAAAGTTGTACGCGACCTCCGGCGTCAGATTCAAATTGCCCGTGTAGCCGTTCCCATCGCCGAACCAGCCGTTCATATTCACCGACATCATGCTGCGCTTCACCCACAGGTAACGCTCGTAGATGCCCGGCGACCGCGTCTTGCGGGCAAATCCGAACTCGAACAGGCGCCCGCCGCCGGGCTCGTAGCGGGCCAGCAGTGTCGCATCCAGGTTCAGGTCCCGCCGCGCCCGGTCGAGCGCGTTGAACTCGGCCGCATCAGCGGCATACATAGCACTGCCAGTCGTCGTGAGCGAGGTGTTGTAGCCAACCACGTCGGCGGTGTTCATACCTACACTTTCCGCACGCACGCCGGCCAGTGCCGTCCAGGCCGCGGCAAACCGCGACTCCCATTCCCCATAGAACGCAATCCGGTTCCGCCGCCCGTCGCGCACATTCCACAACGTGTCCGGTCCCATGCTGCCCACCATCATCATGACCGGCGGCCACCAGTCGTCCAGAGAGAAGCGCCGCATCTCCTGGCCGAACCGCAGCGTGTGGCCGGCCGTCATCCGTCGTTCCAAGGAAAGCGAGTACCCTACGTTGACACCGCGCGTCTCCATCGGCATGTTCATGCCCGGCACCTTATCGCGCAGAATGTTCATCTGATGGCGAGTGTCCTGGTAGTACACCCGGCCATCCACTTTGCCCCAACCGAACTGCCGCGTATACCCGCCGTTGAAGTACTTCGCTTCATTGCGCGTCATGTCCATGCGGGCGTTCACGAATCCCTGCTGGGGAATGCGCTGGTAGCCGGCCGCGGCGTGGAACTCATGGGAACCGCGGCGCGCCGCAAGTTGCAGCGCATGATTCTGCGATTCATAGAACGTCGACTTCACCATCCGTCCGGCGCCGTCTTTATAGTTGTTCGCGTTGACGTAATTGCCCTGGTAGGCAAGGCTGGCATTCGCGGCCGCCAGCGAGAACCATGCCGATCCGCCGTTGACCACTCCGTTACCGCGATGAAAATAGGAAACACCGCCATGCGCGCTCACCTGCCGTCCATCGGAGAGAAAGCCAGGCGCGGGCGTAACCACCGCGATCGTGCCGCCCGTGCTGTCGCCCCCCAACCGCACCGGCGTCACGCCGCTCAGCACCAGCGCCGCGGCACTGCTGGCCGGCGATGCGTACGACAGCGGAGGATTCATATGATTGCCGCATGCCTGACCGATACTCATGCCGTTGATCAGAATGTTTAGGCGGTCATCGGCCAAACCCCGTAACGACGGGAGTCCGGACAACCCGCCACTGGCAATCACCGCCCCTCCCGGCGTATCGCGGATGCCGGCCGCCGGGTCGCTATCGTGGACTCGCGCGACGGCAACAGCCTCTTCCGATTGCCCCTGAATCTCGATACTAGTGCTGGCTGGGGTGATCGCCAACAGGATGTCCACTCGTGGCGGAGTCACGGCGCCCAAATCAACACCCTCGCGCACCGTCACTTGAAAGCCCTTGGCTTGCACCGTCAGGCGATAGCGGCCGGGAGCCAACGATGCAAACACAAACGCGCCCGTCGCATCCGTAACAGCGGCCGTGTGCACCCCCGATCCGATGTGTTGCGCCACAACACGCGCGCCAGGTACCGCAGCCTGCGAAGGATCACCCACAAAGCCCGCGAGATTTGCCCCGGCAGCGGGCCCGCACCCCAACACCGCAAGCAGCAGGACCGATCGAAGAATATACCCATAGCGGGTGGAAGAAGACCAGAAGGAAATGCCCATGGAAGTAACCTTTCTCAGTAGCCGCCCGTTGCGGTGTGCTCTATCGGCAAGCAGCCGGGTGGCCAGAAACGGCTATCCGGTGTGCGGCATTTTGCCGCAGCCCGTCACAACAGCCGGCTCAGGGCGTAGATGGCGAGCAACTCCGAGACAAGCAGACCGCAACCGATCAGCGCGTGTTCGCATACCGCCTGCCAGCGCGGTGCGGCAATGCTCAGGAGTTGCCGGCTCTTGTTCGGGTGTTGCATTTCTCGATCTCGCCAGCTACGGCTTGCTCTAGATTCCCGGAAGAACCGCGGCGTGGCAACGCGGCATATTGCCGCACGCACAACGGGATAGCGGCGTGGTGCGGCGTTTTGTCGCACCCGGTGCGGCGGTCGCCAGAGCGACTTAGCATGGGAGAATGGTCCCAGGCTCGTCGCGTACCGATCCGCGTATTGCCCTGCCATGGATTGTCCGCTTGCGCTATGCCATGGCTGCCGGACAGGCGTTCACCTGCCTGGGCGTGGGCCTCTTTCTGGGAATACCATTGCCCCTGCCGTGGCTCCTGATACCGCCGGCCCTGGTGGCACTGAGCAACGTATGGTTGGCGACGCGCGCCAGGCCCGCATCCGGTTCTGCGCCCGAATTCACCGTTATCTGGATCTTTGTTCTGGACACGTTGTGCCTGACGGCGGCGCTGCTGCTATCGGGCGGGCCGAATAACCCATTCAGCCTTCTTTATCTGGTGCACATCACACTGGCCGCGACGATCCTCACCCAGCGCCAGACGTGGGCGCTGGGCGCGCTGGCGTGTGTTTGCTTCGGGCTCTTGTTCTGGAATCCGTTTCCCGTTGCCGCCCTGGAAATGCACGTCCACGGCGGCCGCCCCAATCTGCACCTCATCGGCATGTGGATGGCGTTCGCGGTGGCTTCGGCGCTGGTGGCCATGTTCTCCGGCCGCATTTCGCAGCTCCTGCGCGAACGGGAACAATCGCTGCTGCGTATGCAGGAGGAACTGGCGAAGAAGGAGCGTCTGGCGTCGCTGGTTACTCTCGCCGCCGGCGCCGCTCATGAACTCAGCACGCCTTTGGGAACGATCGCGGTCGTCGCCAAGGAACTGGAACACTATGCGACACGCACATCGC
This sequence comes from Bryobacterales bacterium, assembly GCA_016789745.1. Lineage (GTDB taxonomy): Bacteria > Acidobacteriota > Terriglobia > Bryobacterales > Bryobacteraceae > CADEFT01. Next base: position 6,296 of record JAEUQF010000331.1, on the reverse strand, counting down.
CGAACAGCGCCGTAGCCGAAGATTGCCGGCTGATCCGTAGCGAGGTGGATCGCTGTGGCGGCATCCTGCGCCGCATGAGCCTGGCCGGTGCCGAACCGGTGGGAGAAGCCCTGGAAAATGTCCGGGTGCAGGATCTGCTGCTGGCGGCCGGGCAGGCCTTCGGCAGACAGGACTTACGGTTGGATGTCGCGCCGAACGCCGCCGCGGCGGTGCTCCGGGTGCCTCGCCATGCCATCGAACAGGCGCTGCTCGCGCTGGTGAAGAACGGCCTGGATGCCAGCGCTCCTGGCACGCCCGTCACACTGCGAGCCTTGCAGTGGAAGCCCGATACCATTCGCTTCGAAGTGACTGACGCCGGTGCAGGCATGACCGAAGAGGCTCTGCGCCGCGCCGGCGAACCCTTCTTCACGACGAAGGATCCGGGCAAGGGCATGGGGCTGGGCATCTTCCTGGTCCGCACGCTGGCCGAGCGGTTGAACGGACACTTCGAGCTCAGTTCCCAACTCGGCGCCGGGACGCGCGCCTTTCTGGATCTGCCTTGCCAACTGGCCCATCCTCCTGTGAACGCCGGAAGCCGCACATGACAGAGACCGTCGGCAAGTCCGTGGTTCTGGTTGTCGATGACGACGACGCGTTCCGCTCTCGCCTTTGCCGTGCCTTCCGTGATCGCGGCTGGGAAACGCACGGCTCAGCCGATGGCAGTGCCGCGCTTCGCCTTGCCGAGGAGTGTGGTCCCGAACTCGTCATCGTCGATCTGCGCCTGCCTGGGATGGGCGGTCTCGACATCGTGAAGGAACTCAGCGATCGCGATCCTTCGCTCTGCATCATCATGCTTACCGGCTATGGCAGCATCGCCACGGCACTCACGGCCACGAAGCTCGGCGCCGCGCACTACCTCAGCAAGCCCGCCGATGCCGATCAGATCCTCGAAGCCTACCGCCGCATCAGTTCCCCGGTTGTCGCCGCTCCTGCCGCGGGCGACACCGCCACCGTGCCCAGCCTGGCGCGCGTGGAGTGGGAGCATATCCAGCGCGTGCTGGCCGATTGCGACGGCAACATCTCCCAGGCCGCCAAGCTGCTGGGCCTGCATCGGCGATCGTTGCAGCGCAAGCTGTCGAAGTATCCGCCCCGGGTGTAGCGCTATTCGCTGTACCGGGCGTCCTGCTCCAGGGGATACAGCGGCGTGCGGCGGCGCCGGTAGGTAAAGTGCCGCGGGTTATCGCTGGTCACCCCAGGCGTATCCACCATCAGGAAGTCGGCCGCCACCGGCTCGTAGGCCGCTCGCGGGGCCACTACGCCCTTCACGATTAGCATCTTCTTGGCCTGCGGCTGCACCCCCGTGCTCAGCACCTGCTGCAGGCTCATCGGCGCCATCCTTCGGCTGGTCAGGATAACCGAATGCCCATCGGCGGTCTCCACCACGGCGGTCAACCCCTGATCGCACGCGCCCCAGCCTCCATGCCGCTGCTCGTGTTCCACGAAACGGCCGTCGGTCAACGAACGCACGATGCCTTCGATGCGCACTGGTGCCCCATGCAGGTCATCCGTCTTGCCGCCCACCGCGAGAGCCACGGTGTTGCCCGGACCCGCCGCCAGACACGCCGCCGCGGCTTCGGGGGCGCACAGCACCACCAGTGCATCGCGGCCCTGCTGGCGGAGCACCTCCGCGAACAGAATCGTGGAATCCGCCGGACTGCCCGCGCCTACGTTGTCTCCAATATCCATCAGCGCGATAGGCCCGTGCGGCGCCGCCATCGCCGCGGCCACCGCTTCGCGCGGCGATGGCAGTGACCCGGAGAACTCCGCACGCCGCGCCCAGGCGCGTTCTGCCAGGTGCCGTGCCGCACGCCGCGCCAGCGCTTCATCGCCATCGGCCACCGCGAAGAACGATGCGCCCATCTCGGCGACATCGGCGTAGTAGAAGCCCAGCGCGATGCTGGCCGACAGGATGCCCGGCCACGCCAGCACCTGCTCCAACTCTTCATACAGCGCACGCACCGGCATCGCCGCGGTCTGCTGTTTCGAAATCGAGATCAGCATCGGGGGCATCTCCAACGCCTGTACCGGGCGGATCTCACCGCGCAGCGTGCGCAGCAGGATCTCGGCGGCCTCGCGGCCCCGCGCGCGCTGGTCCAGATGCGGATTCGACCGGTACGCCACCGTCGCATTCGCCAGCCCGATCATTTGCGGCGATACGTTCGCATGCAGATCCAACGTCGTCACGATGGGCAGTACCGGGCCTACGGCCTCACGCACGCGACGCAGCATCTCGCCGTCGGCGTCCGGGAACGCCTGGCTGACCGTGGCGCCGTGCAGGGCCAACAGCAGGCCGTCCAGCGTACCGGCGTTGCGCAGATCCTCCAGCATCTCGCCGGCGATCCGCTCATAGGCCTCCGCCGTGATGGTGCCGCTTGGCACCGCGAATGTCGCCAGCAGCGGCACAATCTCTACGCCGGCCTGTTCGAGAACATCCAGGAATCCGCCGAGTTCGTGATACGCCCCGCTCCAGCGCCCCATCACCGCCGGGCCGCGCGTCAGGCTGGCCGCCACGAAATCTTCATACGTTGTCGGCGCTCCCAGGAAGGTATTCGATTCATGCAGGAATCCGCCCACGCCGATCCGCAGCCGCTTACTCATCGCGCAATCTCCTCCAGCACCGCACTTACGTCGCCCGGTGCCACCGTCAAACCTGGCGACTCCTGGGCCGCCGCCTCTATCGAAGCCGGATCCTTGAAGCCGTGTCCGGTCACCAGGCAAACCACCGGTTCGCCGTCGCGCACCACGCCTTGCTCGCGAGCCTGGTAATAGCCGGCCAATGCTGTGGCGCCCGCTGGTTCGGCATAGATGCCCGCCAGGCGCAACATATCACGCTGCGCGGCATAGACGGCCTCGTCCGCCACGCCGAAAGCCTGGCCGCCATCTTCCCGTAATCGCCGCACCGCCAGGCTGGCGTCGATATCGAACGGAACCGACAGCCCGCTAATGCGCGTGGTGCTGGTTACGGGCGTCACCTCCGCGCCGGTGCGGAACGCGTTCGCAATAGTGGGGCAGCCTTCCGGTTGTACCGCATGCACACGCGTCGCCGGCTGCAGGCGTTGCATCTCCTCACTCACGGCCGCGAACAAGCCCCCGCTCCCGGCGGGAACAAACACATGCGCCGCCTGCGGCAGTTGCTGCGCTATTTCTCGCGCGATGGACTTCACGCCGTTCATGCCTACCGGGCAATAGCGGAAGGCTGACACCACCAGGGCCGCGTTGCCTGCGGCTGTGAATGCGGTCAATTGCGCGAACACCTCCTGCGTCACTTGCGGCGATGTGACGAACTCCGGAATGCGCAGCAGCCTGGCTCCGTGCGCCTGCATCTGCAGCAACTTGCCGGAAGGCGCATCGGCATTCACCAGAATCACGCAAGGCAGTCCCACGCGCGCGCAGTGCGCCGCCAGCGACGAGCCTGTGTTGCCGGACGACGTGGCCACGCACATCCGCCGCCCTTCGGCCAACACGCGCGCCAGTTCCGCGGCGACGAAGCGGTCTTTATAGGATCCGGTGGGCTGGCACGATTCCAGCTTGAACCATACGTTGGATGCAAGGTGGGCGGCCGAAGCCAGCGGCGTTGGCGTTTCCGCAATGGCGGTGAGATCTGCTGTCATGGAGGCGGGCAACGACCCAGTATAAACGGAACCCTCCGGTTGTTACGCACCGCTGCTCCCGCCCGGTGGCGGCGACGAGTACCACACAGTCCGTCTCGGCCGCCCGGCCAGTCCCCGCAGCAGAATCGAGGCTTCGGCGTACTTCCAATACAGGTACTTCCCCCCGTAGAACGCCAGCCGCATCCAATAGCGTAGGGAGACGGCCTCCGGCGCCTGGCGCGGCAGCCGTACGCCGGGAAAGTGCAGGTTGCGCAGAAAGCAGCGCTCCACCTCCGGCGAGACGTCGGCCAGCACGCGCTGCAGGTTGCGAAAGTTGCGTCCGAAGCGGCGAAAGGTAACCTGCGCCGAGTTGGCCATCGGCACGCGCACCAGCGCCGCCGGCACCACCCGCAGCCAGTGCAGGTAATCGGGCCGCTCCGGCGCCAGGTATCGGAACAGGAAATAGTGATCGTCGGTGATGTATTCCAAGGGGATCCCATCCCCCAGCGCGCGCCGCGCAAGCAGCATCGCGCATCCGTGCGGATAGCGGTTGGCGGGTTCGCGGCTGTTCTTCACCCCGGCCCACCAATCCGAAAAGCCGGACGCATCGCGAACGGCCAGCTTTCGGGCGCCGTACAAGCCTTCAAAGGTCGGATCGTAGGCGCGCCACAGTTCCAACAAACAATCCGGATGGATCTCAATATCATCATCGAACCACGCCACCGCAGCCACAGCCGCGGCATCCAGCAACGGCAGCGTCGCATTGATGGCCAGCACCTTCGATGGCACGGAAACCGACAGCCCCACCACGGTAACAGAGGCCGGGTTGAGCCCCTCCGCCAGCCGTGCCGTAACCTGTTCCAGATATCTATCCCGCAACTGCTCCCCATGCCGGTCCTGCGCCGCCACTACCAGCAGCAGGCGCAGACCTTCGCCGTTCTGGCACAGCGAGCGAAGGGCGGCCAGCAAGCCCGGCAGACAGAAAGGCAGCCGCTGGGAAGCCAGGGTGGGCAGAAGGACAGCCAGGTCATGCGCCGCCAGCGCCGGCACTGCTTCGCACCACACCCCTTCGCATAGATAACGCAGCTTCACCTCCGGACGCGGATCGACAAAGGCGCGCCGCTTCAGGCTGCGGATCAGCCCCGGGATGGGCCGCAACGGGACAGGCATGCACTCAGCCGCCGGCAGCCGTCTCGCGCATGTAGCGGTTGCGGTAGTGCTCCAGGCAAGCCTGCACCTGACCGAACTTCAGATCCGGATGCAGCGCCTCAATGCCGTAGAACTGTGTGTAATTCCCAATGAGGCTGCGCGGCGCGCCGCTCAGCCGGATCTCCCCGCCGGTGCGCAGGAAGACGTCCACTTCCTCGCAGCCGATGTCATCCTGCGTCTTGCAGCCCAGCACTAGGTTCAGTTGCTTCCCAGCCGGACCTGGAATCTCCAGGTTCTTCGGCAGGTATGTGCCTTGCGTGCGTATAGACGCCAACCCCTTGCACCGCTCCAGCAACTGCTGCAGCATCTGCTCGCCATCCCGCAGCAGAACGTCCAGGTCTCCCCGGTCCCGCCGCTCCAGGTTCAGGTTCGACAGCAGGAACACGTCCAATCGGTCCACGTAGGGTAGGGCCAGCACCGGCTCGATCAATTCCGTCAGCAGCACCCGATATCCCAGCCAGTACGCATCCAGTAGCGAACAACCACTGCGGTCGGCGTACCTGCGGTGACCATCGGGAATATAGAAAATCTTCATGTGCGGCCGTAGCTCCACACCACTTCCTCCAACAGGCCGCGCAATACCGCTCGCATTGTGGAACCACGCGCCTGCGCGCACAACGCCAGCCATCCACCCAACTCCGGATTCGCGTTCACATCCAAAATCACCGGACCGGCGGGTGTCAGAATCAGGTCAACGCGCGAGTAATGGCGTAGGCCGCAGACCCGATGCGCTGCCAGAGCCGCGCGCTCCACCGCCTTTCGCTCGCCACCGGACATGGGTGGCTCTACCAACGCTTCCGGCCAGAACCGGTCCCCTTTCGTGAATCGCTTCACCTTGCGGCAGCGCATCTTCGCCCCCTGGTCCATCAGCGGATTCCAGCCCGGCTTGCTGAACTCGATAATGCCGCCGATACGCGGTACACCCTGCTGCTCCAGAATCCAAACCGTGAACTCCCTGCCCGCGACAAACTGCTCGAAGAGGATTCCCTTCCGGCGCTGCTCCTGATGCCAGCGCACCACTTCGCAGGCACGCTGCTCATTCTCGGCCAGATGTACGCCGACGCCAACGCCCGACTCGCGTGCCTGCTTCACCACCACCGGGTAGCCCAGCCGGGAGCCGATTCGCTTCAGGTCAATCTCGCCGGCCGTATCCCGGTAAATCCCCTTCGCGATGGCCAGCCCGGCCTTTGCCAGCACCTTCCGCGCAACGGCTTTATCGCAGCTGCTCGATCGCTGAAAACCGGATGCCGGCGCCCCTGCCAACATCCCTCCGGAACTCTCCACAAAGCGCCGGAACCATACGCGCGCGCCTCTCGCTACGGGCCGCTCTCCCGTCTCGGCGCACACGAACACCACGCTCCCTTGAACCTGCGCTCGCATTTCTTTCTTCGGAAGATTGATGTTGACAAAGGAAACCGGCACCCGCGCGGCTTCCAGCTGTTCGCACAACGCCAACGC
>JAEUQF010000267.1 GCA_016789745.1 Bryobacterales bacterium | reverse complement strand
TGGGATGGCTTCCTGCTGATGGCCGCCACGAACTTGCTCGACGGGCTTGAGCCAACTTTGATACGCGAAGGGCGTTTCGACGCCAAGCTCCGACTTGACTTGCCTGATGCCCAGGAGCGTGAGGAAGTTCTTCGGACGCTCTTGGGCCATCAGCGGGCCCTGGCAGGCGTATTTACTGACTTGGCGCGTCGGACGCCAGGGTGGAGCCCGGCTCGCCTAAAGAGTCTCGTTGACCGCGCCCTGATGGGCGCGCGGGGAGTTGCGCTAACCGAGAAGCACTTGCTGGCTGCCCTCGAAGCTTCAGGTGGAGCCGACAGGCCCAATTTCGAACGGGTCGCTTGGGACGATGTGATCCTCCCCGCTTCGACGGTCAAAGATCTTCAAACGCTAATCACGTTGCTCCAACCGGCTCGGGCCGAGAAGTTGGGGATGGCGCCTCCGACGGGACTGATCCTAACGGGAGCACCGGGAACCGGGAAAACGCTCACGGCCCGATTGATCGCCTCTCAGACCAACCGGAGTTTCTATCCGTTGTCGCCGAGCGACGTCTTGCAGGGCACGGTTGGCGGCTCGGCGAAGCGACTGGCGGAAGTGTTCGCCCGCGCCAAAGAACACGCTCCGTCGATTCTGTTTTTCGATGAGATGGACGGGCTTTTCCCGTCGATGAATGGGGCGCTTGGGCAACACGATGTCCAACTTGTCGAGCAGGCGCTCATTGAGATCAGCAACCTGCGACCCGAGCATAGTGTTTTCCTGATCGGCACGACGAACTACATCGAACGGGTAGACCCTCGCATCCTTCGTGGCGGCAGATTCAGCGAGAAGATCGCCGTTCGGACGCCCGATGACGAAGGCTATGAAGTGCTAGTAGCACGTTTCCTTGGCAAGGCGGGGCTTGCACGCGGCACCTCATTACGGGCAGTGGTCGAGAGACTTCGCGGGACTTCTCCCGGCGACGTTGAGGCGATCGTATTGGCGGCGAAGAGATCCGCTATGAAAAGGATGCACGAGGCCGACGTTGACTTGCCACCTCTTGAAATGGCCGACATCGAACATGCGATTACCCGGGTTCGATGTTGACTTGTAGGATTGGATCACGTGTGGGCACATCGTCCGAAGCCGCATCGGAAGGCTTAAACAACTCTGAAGCCAGATTGCAATTCCGCAGCGATCTTCCCGCCCCCTCGGCGGACACTTGAAAACCGGCCAATGATGGACACCGCAAAACCGGCCAACGGAATCAGGCAAGACAAGGACATTTTATAACCCACGTTGACGGCGAGCGGCAACGTAAAACTGCACAGGATTCGCCGAGCCGGGTATACTCGACAGCACCTGGGCGGAGGATATGGCTCCGCAGGGATGCGACCAGAGCGCCGGCCCAGGCGCTGGAATGCCGGGGCGTCGCCGGAGAAGAAGTGCCGCCGCCGTGCGCCCCGGCGCCGACATTCCGGCAGCAAGCGATAAATCCCGGGAGCGCGAGGGCAGCGCCCTCGCATCAGAATCGATGCTCAGCATCCGCCTGGTTGTTCTTCCATCAGGTGGCAGGAGCCGTTTTGGTGCGCCAGCTCCTGGGACCCGCCTTGAGCACGTGACCATGGTGCAGAAGGCGATCGAGCATCGCGCCAACAGCGGCAACATCGCCAAGGACCTTGCCCCAGTCCTCCACCGGCCGATTCGAAGTCAGGAGCGTACTGGCCCGCTCATAGCGGCGCATCACGATCTCCAACAGATCTTCGGCAGCGGTGGGTGGCAACTTCCGCATGCCGAAGTCATCAATGATGAGCAGCGCCGCGCTGGAGATCGACTCCATGTATTGCTTGCGGTTGCCCAGGCTGGTGGCTTCCGCAACCTGCTCCAGCAGGATGTGCGTTTCGCGATAGAGCACCTTGTGTCCTTGCAGGATCGCAGCCTGCCCGATGGCCTGCGCCAAGTGGCTCTTGCCGGTGCCGCCCGGACCGAGAAACAGCGCGTCTTCGCGACGATCGATGAAGGTCCCGGCCGCAAGATCGAAGATGAGACTGCGGTTGAGCTTGGGATTGAAGGTGAAGTCGAAGTTGTCGAGCGTCTTGTCCGGATCACGGAAAGCAGCGAGCTTGCGCCTCCTGTCCAAGAGCCGGTCCGAGCGTCGAGTCAGTTCGTCGGAAACCAGCGTGGCCAGCAGATCGATGTGGGTCATGGGTTCGACTTGCGCCTGACGCAGTCGAGTCTCGAGTACGGCGGCCATGCCTCCGAGCCGGAGTTGGCACAAGCTGCGTTGTAGTTCGATGAGATTCATGATTGGTTCTTCTCCATGTGGTTGGGGTCTTGCTCTTCGGTGAGGGAAGCCTTGCTGTCAATGAGGTCGCGATATAAGCTGAGTTGCCGGATGATGGGGTCCACCTGGCGAAGCGTGAGAGCGGGACGGCGTTCCAGCCAACGCCGGACAAAGCCGTAGGGATTGCCGGGAAGCAGTCCCACTTCCAAGGCGGCTGAACAGGCATCGTCGGCGAGCGCGGCGCCGTGCTTTCTCGCCAGGTTGAGCAAGCCCATGATGCGGCGGATGCAGGCCGGACCATCGCGGCGATAGGTTTGCTCTGCGAGCGCGCCCATGTGCGTGCCGGTCTTGCCGCAGCGCGCCAGCAACTGCGCGGTGCTGCGCGGCGTGTGCGCAGGCTTGTCCTCGTCCGGAATACGATGACGGCCGCGCTCCTGGCGGCGATGCTCGCGCAGGAGTTGACCGGTGCGCGGGTTCAACACTCGCACCACATGGCCGTCCCATTGCACTTTCACGCTCGCACCAATCCATCCGAGTGGAGCGCTATAGTAGGCGGCGTCGACTTCGACACAGCCGTCGAGGTTCACGCGTCTCTCGCCGAACTGATACAGGCGGAATGGTTCGAGCGGCAGTGCGGATAATGACGGCTTTTCTTCGGCGAACATCGCCGCCACCTGGCGTTTGGTTGTGCCGTGAATCCGCGTATCCGCCCACTTGGTTTCCCAGTGATCGAGGTACGTCTGCGCTTCTTCGAGACTCTCGAAGCGCAAGCCCTTCAGCGGCGTGTTCTTGGCGTATCCGACGCTGCGCTCGACCTTGCCCTTGCGGTCGGGATCGCGCACACGGCAAGGCAGCGCGACGGCGCCATAGTGCGCGAGCAGATCGCGATACAGCGGATTCAACGCGGGATCGTAGATGTCCGGCTTGAGTACGCCTTCGGTGAGGTTGTCGAGCACCACGGTGCGCGTGGTTCCGCCCAGGCGGCGGAAGGCTCGCTCATGCAACTCGGCCCAGGTGCGCGTGCTCGATTGAAACGTGAGCAGGTGAACCGCCTTGCGGCTGTAGCCTAGCGTGAGCACAAACAGGCGTGTGCGCCGGTAGCGGTTGGTGTGCGGGTCGCGAACCATCGGTCCGCTGCCATAGTCGACTTGAGCTTCTTCGCCCGGCGGCGTCACAATGACTGCGCATGCTGCTTGTGAGCCCGGCCTCTGCTGCTGCTGCTGCTGGGTGCGCAGTTGGCGGACGAAGCGCTTGACGCTGGCATAGCGTCCCTCAAAGCCGTGGCGGTCCACGAGGTCCTGATAGATCGCTTGGGCGTTGCGGCCTTTGCTGAGGGATAGCTCGATGAAGTCGAAGTGCGGCTCACAAGCGCTGCCTGTTGGGCTGCGTCCGGGGCGCGGAATGGTCGGCGCAGAGTCGGTGGACACCGTTGGCCGGCTTTGGCCGCCTGAGGCGGGTGGGTCGGTGGACACCTCGGCCGCGGCATTGGCCGGTTTTGCCTCGGCAGCAGCAGGGAGCGCATGCCGGCCCCAACCTCTCGGAGCGCGAACCGCTATTCCCGCGGCTTTGAGGTAGGCTCCCGCGGTTTCCCGGCGGACGCCAGTTTCTTGTTGGATGCGCCGCAGCGGCCAGCCCAATCGCCCCAGCGCGATGACTTGTTGTCGTTTCTCTTCGTTCAAGACATTGCTCACTCGATGGAGCGTATGCCCCACCGTTTCTCAATGTCTCGCCCGACTCTCTATTGGCCGGTTTTCAGGTGTCCATCATTGGCCGCTTTTGGGTGTCCCCCGAGGCCCGCCCCAATCTTCCACTGTTGCGGCTAACCGGTACTGGTCATTGCTCCAAGCGGGTGATTTTCAATCCGGAACCCATAAATCCTCGCACGACGTTGAAACGCTTCCCGGGCACCTTCAAGGACGTTGCACGCCGCCCTGCACGTGTCGTCGTCGTCAATCGATCCCCTTGCGACAATCTTGCTTCCATCGTTGTTGCCTTTTAGCACGATGATCTGTTCGGCGTCACCGAGGATTGCAATGTTCGCATTGTGGGTAACGATGATAATCTGACGACGTTCTTTGGCCCTTCGAAGCACAGGTACCAGCGAGGAATAGATAAACTCGCTGTCCAGATTATCTTCTGGCTGGTCTATCAATAAGGGCGAGGTTCGCTCGTCGGAGCAGAGCATCAGCGTCAAGAGAATGGACTGTTGCTGCCCAAGTGATAGGCGCGTGAAGTCCCTCGTGGCATACTTGGGAGCCGATTCGCTTCCGACATTCTTGGTAATTAGCAGCTTTGGAAGATCTTCAATTGCGCACCGTTCAAGCGCGAATTTCACTCCGGGTTGCGACAGCCGTGTTAAGATCTCCGAGGCGTCGGTTTGAGTAAATACTTTTGCCCCGTCCACCATCAGGGCCGTCAAAGCGGCAGTATTGTTCTTTTCAATGGCCTCCAACAGTCTTGGAACCGTCAAGACCTCAACAATGGTCTGGGCGCGCGGAACCTGAACGGTTCGCCAGCCCATCACTTCTTGAATCTGCCTAGCGGCATCCGGCGCGTAGGCGTTGCGGACATATTTCAGGCTGACTTTGATGTCCTTGAGTGACTCCAGTAGCGCATCCGAGGCTTTACGAGCGTATGCGTCGCGTATGGTTGCGATGCGTTCTCGCGCGATCCAACGTTCCTTCAGAAGCTGAAGACGCTGCGCCCTTAGCTCGGTCAGCCCGGCTTTGAGCAACCTCAGTTTGGCGAGCTCCTTGTCGTACAACGCCTCGTCCTGCGCGAGCTTTTGGATATAGGCCATATCGAGGCGTATGCCTTGCGCTTCGAGTTCCTTCTTCTTTGTCTCGATCGTCTGCTGCGCTTGGACATCCTTTGCTCTCCAGGCTTTGAGCTGCGCCGCCGTAACGTCGTTAAATTCATTCACACTCTGCCGCAACTTGTCCTCAGCGGATTCCGCTTTGGTCGCGAAGATGTTGGCACTCTCGATGATTGCAGCGAACTCGGCCTGGCCGATCTTCAATTCAGATGGCGATCCCAGTAGTTTCAAGCCTGTGACAGTGGCTTTGGCAGCAGATTCAGAACTCTTGTTCTTCAGATCCTTGAGCGAACTGTCGATCTGAATACGGATCTGCTTTTCTTGCGCCAACTTGCGCTGAAGCGCAATGATTTCTTTGGCTTTCGCCTTCTCCAACGTTGCGAGTTGCTGCTTCGTAGATTGCAGCGCTTTTTCATACTGAGGGATCTGAGCGAGCTTCAGCTCGGCCTCCTGGATCCTTCCTTGGATTTCCAGCAATCCAGTCTTGGCAGCCTCCTCTGCTGTCGCCGCTTCGTCTTTGTCAACGAACTTGTCGAGGTACTGTATCAGAACGAACGGATTGGACTTCGCCTGTTGGCTTATCTTCGCAGTCTCTCCCTGTCCGTAACAGTCGATAGGGAACGTGGTCGCACCCCAGTCAGGGTCATCCACATTGTTGACTTCGCCTGCGATCGGGCGCACCAGTGAGTGCTGCTGGCCGGCTGCATCTTGCCAGAAGAGCGTCAATACCGCAGGCCAAACCTCGGAATCGATGACCTCGGCTCCTGAATGCTCCGCGGATAGACAACGAATGCCCTCAAAGGTCGTCGACTTCCCGGTTCCGCGGCCTCCCACGATGCAGTTGAGATTTCTGCTGAACCGTATGGCCTGCTGATCGAGGAAGCCGCCTTCCATGTGCAACCCTAAAACAAAGGGCACCGCAAATGGGATCTTATCTTCGATTCTGACTCGTGCGTCGGCGTCCTCAAGCGCGAGCTTTAAGGCGCTGAACGAGGGAACATCCATCTTTACGCGCGTCACCTTGTTGTCGCCCTGCGCGTTTCGCCCGAGCGCATCCAGTGTATGGGCATCCGAAAACAAAACTCTGGCCAAGAACTGCTTCCGTCCCAAGCCTAACGTCGAAATACGCTTTTGTCCCATAGCGGCACGGCCGGGTTCGGGGTCCTGGTCGGAATAGGCGATTGTGGACGCCGCGTTTTTGAGTTCAATCGCCAGGAGACCGGGGTGGCAGAGCACGTCGACTTTGTGCGGGGCGTTCCCCGGAACCTCCATCTCATAGCCCTTCGGCGCGTCCACGTGGGCTAGGATCGCGAACCCTCCAAGTTCATGCACTGCGGTCATGCATTCGCTTAGACCAGTCTGGCAACGCGAGTTCTGCGTGCCGCGATCAACAATGCGAATTTGTGAGTAGAACGATTGTAGAGTTTCAAGATCAGGCAAATAGCAGAGCAGATGGCCCTGAGGCGTCGAGAGCTCGATGCCGGGGATCACCAGCAGGCCTGTGCTTTCTGCCGCATCGAGAGCGGCTTGTACGTTTCCAATCTCGTTGTGATCCGTAAGGGCGATGACGTCGAGATTCTCGCTGACCGCCGTGTTGACGATGGCCGCTGGAGTCATTTTGGTGTCCTTTACGTCATGGGACGCCTTCCGAGGAAGTCCAAATGAATGAATATGCAAGTCCGCGCGATAAAATCGTGCGCCATTAGGCAGTGCATCTATCTGTCTTATATCCGACATATCATTGACTGGAACGCGTTGTTAAGGGGAATAAGCGGCGGGGATCAACGAGGCTGGCCCATCCACTTATACCGCCCTACGCACAGACGAAAGTCTCTGCAGAGACTATAGCGCACAGCCAACGGTGGGGTGTTCATCGTCGCCTGGACGGACGGTCGGTTCGAGAGCTGGCTGCCGGCTGTAACGTGTTGCTGCATATTCAGGTGGGCGGCCGGGATACAAACGTGCTGCACCGTGCTAGAGAAGTCTCAAAACTCGTTTCGGAGTTTGAAGGAGCGGCCTTACCTTCTTAACAGGCTCAGCACCGCTGGGTCTGACAACGAATCGGGAGGTTAACCCCTATGCAGCAAATGTCGGGAATGAAGCGGCGGGCAGCGATGCTCCTCGCAGCGATTCTCATGCTTTTGGTCAGCACCAACATCGTCCTGGTCGCCCAGAATCTGGGGGGCGCACCCCAGACCAACGTGGCGGTACAGGGCCAAACCGGCGCGCAGCCGGAAGGTGCTTTCCTCAACCTGGTGAACTGGATCGGCAACGTCATCGCTCCCGTAGGCGCCGCGCTCGCCATCGCTGGCGGGTTGGTGTCCTACATCTCGGGCCGCGGTGTCATGCGATACGTCGTCACAGCCCTCGGCTGTCTCGCTGTATCGGGTGTCACACGTTTGCTCGAATTCTGGATCGCGCAAGGCGGAGGCGGCGTTTCGTAGGCTCGCGCGCTCGCCCTTCAGTGTGGAGCGGCGGAGTTCAGCCAGTTGCGCCGGCGATTCCGCTGCTCCATGGTTCGCATTTCCGTGGAGACATCCCATGCCCACTTTGCTTTACGACATCATGCGCGTCCTTTTGCTTCTGACGGGTCCTGCTGCCTTCATCTGCCTCTTGAATGCCGGTATCGCGCTTCGTAAAGAAGGCGGTACGGTGTTCTGGGTCGGCGGAGGGTTCTCGAAGCACATGCTGTGGGCGGTGATCTTCCTGAGCCTGGAGCCGACGCTCACCTGGTTTCAGTCCTTTGGCGTTCCAGTCTTCTTCCCGCCCGGCTTCGCGATTGGAACGCCGTGGCTGGCTGGCATCCAGCAGGACATTTCTTCTTTCGTGAGCCAATTCGTTGTTGCGCGCATTGTGCCAGTGGCTGCGGCGTATTTCGTAGTTCGGGCGGTGTTGGACACGGCCAGTGGTACTGGACCACTGCCGTCCCTGTTGTCCGCCATGTTCCTGTTGGCGATCTCCAACACGCATGCGTTGATTGATGCGTGGACTCCGACGGGAAATCGCTTTGCTATC
>JAEUQF010000319.1 GCA_016789745.1 Bryobacterales bacterium | reverse complement strand
TCCAGCGTTTACCGAATGGAAACTTCCATGCCACCTCTGGCATCATTGACGGCACACGCACGGAGTTTGTCGAGATCCAGCCAAGCGGCCGGATCTTGTACCGGCTCAGCGTGCCGACGCAAATCTATCGCGGAATTCGTGTGACGGATCTGTATACGCCGCCGGACTAAGGAGGTACGCAGGTCAGAATGAAGAGACGTAGTTTTCTGACAGCGGGGGCCAGTTGGCTGGCAGGCTCCCGTGCCCGCGCTAAGGCGCAGGGCCGGGCGCCGAATATCGTCCTTATCCTGGCTGATGACCTGGGCTATGGCGACCTCCGCTGTCAGGGCGCACGTCTACGGACACCCAACATCGATCAGATTGCCCGGGAAGGCATTCGCAGTACACATTTTTACTCCGCCAGTGCAGTTTGTTCCCCGGCGCGAGCCTCCCTGCTCACGGGCCGCCACGCAGTGCGGATGGACATTCCGGGCGTGCTGTTCCCCAATGACAGCCGCGGCATCCCGGACTCGGAAGTCACCATCGCCCAGATGCTCAAAGGTGCCGGGTACCGCACGGCCTGTGTGGGGAAATGGCACGTCGGAGACCGTGTGGCATTCATGCCGAACGCGAAGGGCTTCGATGAGTTCTTCGGACTGCCGTACAGCCACGACATGTTTCCACTGCCGCTGATGCGGCAGGATCGCATTGTCGCCGATCTTCCCCGTACCGAGAGCCTTACGCCGGCATTTACGGAGGAGGCTGTTCGATTCATCGGCAGCAATCGCGAGGCACCTTTTTTCTTGTATCTGGCGTACACGGCCCCGCATATCCCTCTGCAACCTGGGGCCGCCTTTCGCGGCAGATCCCGGCAGGGGGCCTACGGCGATTCGATTGAAGAACTCGACTTCCACATCGGGCAGGTTCTGACGGCGTTACGAGAGCACCAGATCGAGGAGAACACGCTCGTCATTTTCACCAGCGACAACGGGCCCTGGTACCAGGGCAGCAAAGGGTCGCTGCGCGGACGCAAGGGGGAGACCTGGGAAGGCGGCCTTCGCGTGCCGTTCGTCGCCCGGTGGCCCGGTCGAATCCCAAGCGGTACGGTCACCCAAGGGATGGGCTCCCATCTTGATCTTCTGCCGACGCTGGCGGCGATCACGGGCGCGCCCCTGCCGCCCGTTCCCCTTGACGGTGTCAGTATCGCGCCCATGTTGCTGGGAGAAGCCGGCGAGGTTCCGCACGGTCTTTTCCTCTACTTCGATAACTGGGAGTTGCAGTGTGCCCGTATGGATCGTTGGAAACTGCATCTCAGCCGCTTCAACTACCCTGCCTGGCTCTGGCTCAACTCCCCTCGGCTAAATCTTCCGCTGCCTCGGCCGGAACTCTACGACCTGGAGACCGATTCGGAGGAGAGCTATGACGCCTCCAACGACTTCCCTGAGATCGTGGCGGAGATCCGGAGCCGCGTCGAAATGGCCCTGGCAGGCTTGCCCGACAAAGTGCGCCATACTTATCGGGACACCATGCGGCGGGCGGTGGAAGATACTCCTGTCGGCGCCTATCCGTCGCTGAGATCTCCGTAGGCGGTAGGTCGCGGCCGGGATACGGAACTCTCTGTATTTACGAACCAAGCGGCCGTTGGTTAGTCTTGCCTCTTACAGGTTTGTCCATGGCTACGTCAACCGCTCCCACTGTCTCCCCGCGTTCGGCGGAGCCCCAATTCCCCCACAGCCTCTCGGTGTTCTTTCCTGCCTACAACGATGCGCCGTCGCTCCCTTTGTTGCTGCGCCGTACCTTCGAAGTCCTGGACCGCGAGGCGTCCCAATACGAAGTGATCGTGGTGAATGACGGAAGCCAGGACGCGACCGGCGCTGTGCTGGCGCAGCTACAGGCCGAATTGGGCCCGGCCCTCCGCATCGTCACCCATGAGCAGAACCGCGGCTATGGCGGAGCACTCCGCAGCGGGTTTGCCGCCGCCCAGAACGACTTCGTCTTCTACACCGATGGCGATGGCCAGTATGATGTCAGTGAATTGCCTCGCCTGCTGCGGTGTGTTGCCCCGGATGTCGGCCTGGTGAACGGCTACAAGACGAAGCGTCACGATCCGTGGCACCGCATCCTCATCGGCGCGCTCTATAACCGATTTGCGCGATTTCTCTTCCGCGTGAAACTCCGTGACATCGATTGCGATTACCGCCTCATCCGCCGCAGTCTGCTCACCGGCGCGGAGTTGCGCTCCACCAGCGGTACCATCTGCGTGGAACTGGTGAAACGGCTGGAAGGCAGCGGCATGCGCGTGGTGGAAGTTCCCGTCTCCCACTATGCGCGGCAGCATGGCAGCAGCCAGTTCTTCCGGGTCCGCTCTCTGGCCACGACGTTCGCGCAAATCACCCGGCTTTACTGCAACGAAGTGCTGTTTCGCCGGTCCCGTTAAGCCTTGCGCGCCAGGTGCAGCGCTACCACTCCGAACGTCATGTGCTGGTACGTCACCTGTTGAAAGCCGCTATCTCGCAGGATCTGCGACAACTGCCCGGCGTCGGGGAACTTTGACACCGAGGAAGGCAGGTAGGAGTACGCCTTCCGAGACCCGGAAATCAGGCCCCCCACAACCGGCAGCAGCTTATTGCAATAGACGTTGTTGCCCCAGCGGATCAGCGGATTCGGCGGGTGGGAAAACTCCAGAATGGCGAACGTGCCGCCCGGTTTCAGTACGCGCCGGATCTCGCCGAAGCCCTTCGCGTAGTTTGCGAAATTGCGGACCCCAAACGCTACCGTCACCAAGTCGAATGTTCCATCCCGAAAGGCCAGCCGCAAGGCATCGCCTTCCACCACCTGGCTGCGCATCTGCCGGGCACCGAGCTTTTCTCGCGCCGCGGTCAGCATGGGATGACAGAAATCGCTCCCGTACAGTTTGCGCTGGGCCTCCTGCTCCATGGCGATCAGCATGTCTCCGGTGCCGCAGCACAGGTCCAGCACGCGGGAATCGGGGCGTGAGAGGATCGGACGTAACCTCCTCACCGTTCGTGCGCGCCAGCGCTTATCCAGGTTGAAAGATAGCAGGTGGTTCAGAACATCGTAGCGGCGCGCCACGCCGTCGAACATTTCGCGAACCCATCGGGAGGTCTGTTCTTCCCCCGCCGCTCCCAGCGGGGTCGTGCCGGCAGCCTTCATCGGAGAGCAGCCTCAGTGGCCGCCAGGATCTGCGGTTCGGGAATCCCGGACATCACTCTGACAACACCCACCTTCTCCGGTAGTACAAAGTGCACCTTGCCCTGGATGGTCTTCTTGTCGGCACCCAGCCGCGATACGAGGTTCGACGCGGCAATGCCGTCCAGAGACGGAATCGGGCCGTATTCCTTCACCAGTCCAAGGATCTGGCTGCATTCGGATTCCGGCAGTACGCCCACCATCTGTGCCAGCCGGGTGGCGGCATTCATGCCGAAAGCTACCGCCTCGCCATGCAGGAAGCGGGTGTATTCGGTTTCCGCCTCCAGCGCATGGCCAATGGTATGACCGAAGTTCAGGATGCGCCGCAGGTCGCCTTCCTTCTCATCCGCGGTGACCACCTCCGCCTTGATGCGCACCGACTCGCACACCAGTTCGTCCACCACGCGCGGTTCCAGTTTCATCACCGCGTCGCGCTCCTCGGCCAGCAGCCGGAACAGGCTCTCGCTTCGAATCACACCGCATTTGATGACTTCGTAAAGCCCGGCGCGGTATTCCCTTTCCGGCAGCGTCGCCAGCACATCCGGGTCAATCAGCACGGCCAGCGGCTGATGAAACGCACCCACCAGATTCTTGCCGCTCACCAGGTTCACGCCGGTTTTGCCGCCCACCGCCGCATCCACCTGCGCTACCAGCGTTGTGGGAATCTGCAGCACCGGCACGCCGCGCATGAACGCCGAGGCCAGAAAGCCGCCCACGTCGGTCACAATGCCGCCGCCGAAAGCCACCACCAGGCTGGACCGGTCGCCTCCTTCGGCCACCATCTGCTCGGCCAGCCGTTCCACTTCTTCCAGCCGCTTGCGGCTCTCGCCGCCGGGGAAAAACAGGACCTTGCGCAATCGCGGCCCCAGCGCCGTCGCTAAGGGTTTGCCGTGCAACTCCCAGACGTCGCTTGTGGTGACGACGAACACCGCGCCGGTTTTTGCGGGGATGTAGTTCCCCGCCTGCGACACGATGCCCCTTTCCACAATGGCATCGTAGGTGCGCATTGGCGTCTCAACTCGAAAAGCGGGCATAAAGACCGTTGTACCATGGGACTATCAGACCGCCTGCCGAAACACTCACCACCGACTACCTGGTAGTAGGAGCTGGAGTGGCTGGACTCCGGGCCGCCATTTCGCTCGCCGAAACCGGGCAAGTCCTCGTTCTCTCCAAAGACAGTATCCGCGAATCGTCCTCCCAGTACGCCCAGGGCGGCATTGCCGTCGCGCTCAGCGATGACGACGATGTCGAACTGCACGAGCACGACACCCTGATCGCCGGCGATGGCCTCTGCAACCGCGAAGCCGTCGAAGCGCTGGTTGCCGAGGGGCCTGCCGCCATCCAGCAACTGATCGACTGGGGCACCGAGTTCGACAAAGAGGGCAACAAGCTGGCCTTTGGCCGCGAAGGGGCGCACTCGCGTTCCCGCATTCTGCATTCGCAGGGCGATTCCACAGGGCGGGAATTGGTGCGGTCGCTGTATCGCCGCGCGGCATCTTTGCCGAATATTCGCTTTGAGAGCTTCGCGGCCGTCACGGACCTGCTGCTCGAAGATGGCGAAGTGGCGGGGGCGCTGGCCTTCGATAGCGAGCGTAACGTGCTGATTTCGATCCGCGCCAGCGCCGTCCTGCTGGCCACCGGCGGCCTGGGGCGCGTCTACCTGGAGACCACGAATCCCGACGTAGCCACCGGCGATGGCGTAGCCATGTCCTGGCGCGCCGGTGCGGTGATCTCCGATCTGGAGTTCGTCCAATTCCATCCGACCGCCCTGCATCTGGCCGGCGCGCCCCGCTTTCTGTTGTCGGAGGCGCTGCGTGGTGCCGGCGCCTATCTGCGCAACCGTGCCGGGGATCGGTTCATGCTGGGCAAGCATGACATGGCCGAACTCGCTCCGCGCGACGTGGTTAGCCGCAACATCGTGCACGAGATCCTGCGCACCGGTGACGAGCACGTTTTCTTGGACCTGACGCATCTCACGGGTATTCCAGAACACTTCCCGCGCATTTACCAGACCTGCCTGCATTACGGCCTGGATCTGACGCGCGAACCGGCGCCCGTGCATCCAGCCGCGCACTATGCGATGGGCGGCGTCAAGACCGACCTACACGCCCGCACCACGCTGCCCCGGCTCTACGCGGCTGGCGAGGTGGCCTGTACCGGCGTCCACGGCGCGAACCGGCTGGCCAGCAATTCGCTGCTGGAGGCCGTGGTGTTCGGCGCCCGGGCCGGCGAAGCGATGCGCGAACATGCTGTTCGTCCCGTGGTGGTGAACCCGCAACCGCCCGCCGGCGCCTTCCCGCAGATCTCGGAAATCGAACTGCGCCGCATGGCTTGGCGGCAAGCTGGCTTGGTCCGCGACTCCGCCGGCCTCAGCCAGATGATCCACGATCTGGAAGCGGTCCCGCAAGTGGATCTCCCGGACCCGGAGCGCACCGACTATGAGGTCCGCAATATCCACCCGGTGGCGCTGCTGATTGCCCGCTGCGGTCTGGCACGGCAGGAAAGCCGGGGTGGTCACTACCGCACGGATTTCCCGGCCAAGCGCACAGAGTTCGAAAAGCACTCCACCGTGAGCCAGTCGAAGCCAGTGGAATTCGAATAGGTGCGAAAATAGAAGAAGTGCTCGTCCAGATTGAGAATCAGCCAAAACGCCCCGATTGGCTTCGCGCGCCTGCGCCTGCCGGCGGCAACTACCGCGAACTCAAAGCGCTGGTGGAACGCCTGCAACTGCACACCGTATGCGAATCGGCGGCCTGCCCGAATGTTGGCGAATGCTGGAACCACCGCACCGCCACGTTCATGATCCTGGGCAACGTCTGCACCCGCCGCTGCGGCTTCTGCGCTGTGCAGAAAGGCGCTCCGCTAGAAGTCGATTTCGACGAGCCGCGCCGCGTAGCGGAAGCCATCGCCGCGCTCGGCCTGAAGTACGCGGTGCTCACCAGTGTCAATCGCGATGACCGCAAGGACGGCGGCGCGCTCCTGTTCGCCATGTGCATCCGCGCCATCCGGGAGCGCATCCCCGATTGCAAGGTGGAAGTGCTGGTGCCTGACTTCCAGGGCTCGCATGATGCCATGGAGATCGTCATGGACGCCCGCCCCGACGTCCTCAATCACAACACGGAAACCGTGCCGCGTCTCTACCGCCAGGTGCGCCTGGGAGCTCGCTACATGCGTTCGCTCGACATGCTGGCCTATGCCAAGAAACTGCGTCCGGAGGTGCCCACCAAATCCGGCCTGATGCTGGGCTTGGGGGAAACCCTGGACGAGGTTCTGCAGGTGATGCGAGACCTGCGGGCCCACAATGTCGATATCGTCACTCTCGGCCAATACCTGCGCCCCTCGCCCAAGCACCTGCCTATTCTGCGTTACGTCACCCCGGAGGAATTCGCCATGCTCCGCAGGGAAGGTATGGCCATGGGCTTCCCGCACGTGGAAGCAGGTCCGCTGGTGCGCAGCAGCTATCACGCCGATCACAGCCATGAGGCATCGCTGTCCATGGTGGCTCCCGTCTAGCCATGGCCGGGACCCAGACGGAAACCGAAATCAAATTGGCGCTGGAGGACCGGGAGTCTCTGCTGTCGCGACTGCCGGCGCTCGGCTTTCGCTTGTCGGCGCCCCGTCAGTTTGAGGCCAACACGATCTACGACCTGCCCACTGGGATCATGCGCCAGGAGGGCCGGATTCTCCGTCTCCGTCAGACCGGCGAAGGTTCCAGTTCGCGCTGGATCCTCACATACAAGGGTCCTGCCACCACCGGCAAACACAAATCGCGCGAGGAACTGGAAACCGGCGTAGGCGACGGCAGCCTGCTGGCGCAGATGCTGGAGCGGCTAGGCTATCGTGCGACATTCCGCTACGAAAAGTACCGCACCGAGTATACCGATGGGGAAGGCGTTCTCACGGTGGACGAAACGCCGATCGGCGAGTACATGGAGCTGGAAGGTGGCGCGGAATGGATCGACCGGCAGGCGGCCGCGCTGGGCTACCAGGAGTCGCAGTATATTACCCGTAGTTACGGCGGCCTATACCTGGACCACTGTGAAAAAGGTCATGTTACTCCAGGCCATATGGTCTTCGGGCAATCGCCCGATGCACCTTAGACCAAATCGCCTTAGTGACTTTGTTTCTATTGCTTCACACATCCCCCGATGTTAACTTGGCCGTGTAGCGAAGCGATCTCAGCCATGTTTGTGAGCCTTGCCATTATCGCATTCTCGCTGGTACTTTTCCTGTACTGGTTCCGGTACACGTGCCTGCTCATCCTGAATACCAGGACGGCGCGTGACTACACGGTCCAGGTAGCAGAAGCAAACCAGCTCGCATTTCCAGCGATCCAGGCCAAACTCGCCCAGGCGCAGTTGGACGGTTTGGAGGACGCGCGCGCGTCCTTGGAGCGTGACTATCATCTGCTGATCAGCCTGCTGCAGCATGCGTCCAGCTTCCAGCTTGGTTCCCTCACGCTGGAGCAGCGGATGCTGATGGTGGACTACCAGGCGATGCGCGTGTGGTTCCGCGTTTCCCGTCAACTGTCACGTGGCGCCCATGCCCGCCAGGCGCTGGTCGAAATGGCCGACATCGTCTCCCACTTCGCCAACGCCATGGGCGAGCGTTCCTCGGTTTCGGCCCGGGCCTAACCGGCTAACGTCCTCCCGCGGTTCTCACCGGCAGGTCTGCGGCGGCGCCGTTCCGCTAACGGTTCCGGTCCTGGTGATCTGTCCCGTGGTCCCGTCCATTGTGAACACGCTCCAATAGACGCCGGTCCCTGATGGCACCGTATCGCTAAACGTCTGCCCTCCCGACCCGAACACCTGTACCGTCGCCCTCGATGCCGCCAACTCCGCCTGCGAGTTCCCCGAATAGTTGTGAACATAGAAGCGGTAAATGCCGGGCGTTAGCCGTTCGATGCGCACCGTTTCGGTCGGCGGGTCGCCGCTGACGTTGATGTTATCCACCTCCAACTGCGCAAAGGGCGAAGCCGTCAGATTGCCCGGGCTGCTGTAGTAGATGTGGAAGCAACTGGTGCTGTTGGGTATAGGGCCCACCAGATGCATATCCAGGTCGTTAGGTTGATTGTTAGTCTTGGTCCAGTTCAATGTAATGCGAGTCTGGCCCGTCTGCAGCACCGGAGACAACGAGATGTTTTGGGTCAGCGTCTGGCCCGAGGTCACGTTTACGTTCACCGTTGTGGTGATGAAGCCGGTGGCCGATGCCTCCAGCCGCTGCGCGCCCGCAGGAACCGAGCGTAGCGTGTAGGTGCCGTCCGCCGCTGTCGTGGCGTTAATGGTGGTCGCGCCTACCACGGTCACTCTGGCATTCGCCAGCACCTGCCCGTTGGAAGCGTTTCGGACGGTGCCGCTGACCGTGCCTACGGCACCTGCGCCTCCTCCCGTAGATCCGCCAGGACCACCGCATGTACAGCAGCAGTCAGACAACGATACGTTCCATACGTAAAGGTTGTAAACGCCTACCAAGTCTGTAAATACTTCGATCCCCGGCTCGTTGAGGTTGATGGCGGTGCGGAACAGATCGGGATCAAAGCTCGATGAACAGGGACGGTACGCTTCGGCAGCCTGCCGGGCGGTTTCCAGATGCGCCTGCATGGCGGAGATCACGTCGTTGGGAATCGCATCCTGGCAGGTGAAGCCGGTGGACCAGCCCACCGCCGCCCCCAGGTGCACGCCCACCACGAAGAGCGACTCCAGGTTGACCCCGCTATCGCAGGTCAACGGCACTGTGCGGACCGCCAACTGCAGGTCCCGGATCAGCGCTTCGGTCTCCGTGATCGCGGTGTCCGGACTGATGGTGGGAATGCGCCGCGATAGCGCCGTAATCCTTGTCCGGTCAAAAACGATGCACGGAACGGCATTCACGCCCGCCAGCAGATTGTCGAGCGCGCCCTGGATCTGGGAAATCGCCAGAGGCGAGAAAATGCTTCCCTCGAACACTGGCCGGACCCACGCCGTTCCCAAGCTGTGGGCGCCCTGGTAGAACAGGCTCAGTTCATTGCGGCAAACCCGGGTTCCGGCCCCGCCGCCCGGCGTGTTGCTGGCGCCCAGTGTAAACGTGGTGGTGGCCAGCGGCGTACTATTTACCGTTACGCGTACCGTCCAGGTTCCCGGGAACCCGGCCGTGGTGGTGCCGGCGATGTTCAACCCAGCCCACATGCAGACACTGCCGCTCACGTTCAGCGTCAGCCGCGTCGTATCGTGCCGCGACCCGTCGGGTCGGATCCACTCCCACACCACCACTTCCCCGGCCGCGGCACCACTCACTGTCAGGAAGTGCCACACCGTCGGATCCGTGGCTGTGAATTGTGTACGGGCGGTGGGCGCCGGCTCGCAGGCCGTCGGCTCCACACCCGTGATTCGTTGCGTGCCCAGCGTTGCCAGCCGCTCCAGTTTCACTGGACCGTTGGCGCTGACGCGCTGTCCGGCGCGCTTGTCGGCAGGGTGGCCCGGCAACCCGTAAAAGTCGCGCGGCCGCTCTTCCATCTGGGCCAGCAGTTGCAAAGCTGCCGGTGTGCGCTTCAGCGAATTGGCCTGGCAGGAGCCGGCATTCGGCTTCAGCGGAACCGGTTCCGTAATGTTGGGACGGATAACGCGGGGAAAGGAGGATCCCGTTGGGGATTTCTCGTCAGCACTCCAGCCTGTGGCGGTCAGCAACAGGGGAAGCAAAGGCAGTAAAACAATGCGCATGCTCGTTCTCCAACTCGTGTACGGACTTATCCACTGAGGAAAACGACAAAACTAGGATAAACAGCTCAGAAGATCTGAGAAATCACCGATCCAGCGTACGTACCACGGCGGAGAAGGCCTTAGACGGGCTGGCCGCCGCCTCCCCCCTCGTCCTCTTCCAGGCCCATTCTGCCTCCGCGATCAACACGTGCCCTTCCGGCAGCGTCTTGCGCCGGATCTCGACGGCCTCCCACAAGAGCGGCTCTGCCTCGGTGCCCCGCCCCTTCGATGCCAAAAGCGCGCCTAACCCCAGCAGCGACCAGCTCAGGTGCGGATGTCCTTTGGGCAGCATTGCCCGCCGGATCGCCAGTGCTTCCCGAAACTCGGCTTCGGCCTGCGGGTTTCTCTGCACCGCCCAGAGAATCGCCCTGTTGTTACGATGAATCGCCACCACCGGATGCTTCTGCCCGATCTTCGCCACGCTGGTGGCCAGCGCTTCTTCCAGCAGCGGCGCGGCTCTAGCGGGCTGCCAGCGCTCCAGATACAGCATGCCAAGGCTGCCCAGAGCATCCGCCGTCAGCACATGGCTTGGCCCGAAGGCCTTGCGCCGGATCTCCAAAGCGCTGGTCAGCAGGGTCTCCGCCTCATCGAAGCGGTGCAGCGTAGTCAGCAGCCAGCCCAGGTTCGAAAGGCTCTGCGCCTGATCCGGATGGGCCGCCGGAAGGATGGCCCGGCGAATCTCCAACGATTCGCGCATCGGCGGTTCGGCCTCGGCTTCCCTCCCTTTGGAGGCCAGCATCAGCCCCAGGTTGTTCAGAGCCGTCGCCAGTTTTGGGTGTCGCGGTCGCACCTTGCGCAGGATGTCGATCGACTCGCGGGCCAAAGGTTCGCTCTCGGCATCGCGGCCCTGCCGGCTCAAGACCGCGGCCAGATTGCTAAGCGTATCGGCAATCTGGCGGTGCTCGCTGCCGTACACCTGCTTCTGCAGGGTAAGAGCCTCCCGCAGCGGCGCCTCGGCACCCTTGTAGTCGCCTGTCGCGTAGCGCAGCAGCCCCATGCCGCTTAGCGCGTCCGCCAGGTCAACCGTGGCCCCGGGCTGCTTGCGCAGCGCGTCGAGTGCCGCCTGGAACAGAGGCGCTGCCTGCTTAAAGTCGCCCTTCCGATACAGCGTCAAGGCCAGGAAGGTGCTGCTCTGGGCTGCTGCCGGGCCACCCACTTCCTGCCGGATCTGCAGCGCCTCCCGCAGCCGTGCCGCGGCTTCATCGTACTTGCCCTGGTCATGCAACACTTGCCCCCAGCGATGGAGCCTGGCGGCGCGCTCCTGCTTGTCCCTGGTGCCTTCGAGCGTCGTGCGGTAAAGCCTGCCTGCTTCCTCAAACCGAGCCAGTTTGTAGTACACCTGCGCGATCACATCCAGCAGTTCCGCCCGGACTTCCGGCTCCTCGCGCAGATCACGATCCACCGCCTCCACGCCCCGATCCAGCACCTCTCGCGCTGGAATCTCCCGCTGCCGTGCATCATCGGGATCTACCTGGGTGAACAGGTTCACCAGCAGGCCCGCCACCCGCTGGGCCTTGTCTCGCTCCCGTTTCCAGGCCGCCGACTGGACGGCCAGCATCGCACCCGCCACCACCAGAACCAGTGCAAACAAAGCGGTCACGGCTACACCCTGACGGTGCCGCTCCACGAACTTGGCGGCCCGGTACGCCGGTGTTGGCACCCTCGCCGACACCGGATACCCGTCCAGATACCGCTCCACGTCGCGCGCCAACTCCTCGGCCGACACATAACGGTCCTCCGCGCGCAACGCCAGTGCCTTGCGGCAAACGGGTTCCAGGTCGGCTGCCACTTCGCTCCGCCACTCTGGCCGGCAGCGCGAGGCAAGCGCGGGAGGCTCCGTGCCGGCTTTCCGGCCGAGTCCCTCTCGAAACGGCCGCTCGCCGCACAGCAGTTCATACAGGATCAGCCCCAGCCCCCAGACGTCGGTTTGCGTCGTCACCGGCTGTCCCAGAAGTTGCTCGGGAGCGGCGTAGTCCGGCGTCAGTGCCAACAGCGGATCGGGCTCGGCGTCGCCGGCGGAAGGTTCCTCCACCAGGCGCCGGGCAATTCCGAAATCCACCAGTTTCGGCACGCCCTCCGCCGTTACCAGCACATTGGCAGGCTTCAGGTCGCGATGGATCACCAAATTGCCATGGGCGTAGCGAATGGCCGCACAGACCTGCAGGAACAGCTTCAGGCGCCCGCGCAGATCCAGGTTCTGCTTGCGGCAGTATTCGTCCAGCCGCTCGCCTTCCACGTACTCCATGACCAGGTAGGGCGACCCCCACGGCGTCTGGCCGCCATCGTACAGCCGCGCGATGCCGTCGTGCCGCAGCCGCGACAGAATCCGGCGCTCTTCCAGAAAACGCTGCTGCGCGTAATCGGATTCCTTCCCGCTGCGAATGACTTTGATGGCCACCAGTTGCGCGAAGCCGCTCTCGGTGCGTTCTCCCAGGTAAACTACGCCCATGCCGCCGCGCCCCAACTCCCGCCTCAGCCGGTATGGCCCCAGCGCCGCGTTTTCCCAGCTATCTTCGGTCGGCAGCGCGCTTTCGGCACGCAGTTGGTGGCCCAGGTCGTCGAAAAATGCGAAGGCCTTCTGATGGCCCGCCAGCATCGCCTGCACCTGGTCCCGTTCGCTGCTGGTGATGTCCGCGCCGTGCAAGAATGCCGCACGTTCTTCCTCCGGCAGCGCCAGTGCCTGGTGAAACAACTCGCCGATGTGTTCCAGCCGCGTCATAAGCTGCTGCGTAGCTGCGTGTACAGCCAGGCGCGCGCCGTATCCCAGCCGCGCTTTACTGAAGACGCCGAAATCTCCAGCGCCTCCGCGGTTTCCTCCACCGTCAGCCCGCCGAAAAAGCGGCACTCGACGATCTGGCAGAGCCGGGTATCCTCCGCCGCCAGACGGTTCAGCGACTCGTCTATCGCAAGCACCCGGTCCGCATTCGCATCCGGCCCGGCCGCATCCTCCAGCGGTTCTGTCACGCCGGCGCCCCCACGCTTCTGCCGCGACGCATACCGCGCATGATCGACCACCAGGTTCCGGATCGCCACCGAGGCCAAATACAGGAACTGCATCCGGTCACGAATCTCCAGGCCGTGCTGCTCGGCCAGATGCACATAGAGTTCATGCACCAGGCTGGTGGTGCCCGGACTCTGCCATGCGTTCATGTTGGCGCGGCGCAATCGGGCAATCCGCCGCAGTTCGTCATACACCAGCGGTATGAACTCATTGGCGGCCTGCCGGTCTCCGTTTGAAAAGGCACGCAGGAGGGACTCAACAGATTTCAAGGTGTAGAAGATTGTACTTGTAAATTGGCGGCCAGCCAACCGAGATAATCGTTACTTCCGCCCATTACTTCCAACACCAGTACTTCCGGAACTTCGTAGTTGTGTAACTCGCGGATGGTTGCTTCCACCGCGGCTAACAGATCTGCCCGCGTTTTGATCAGCAGCAGATGCTCGTCGGCCTCTTCTACCGCGCCTTGCCATCGGTACACGCTGCGCACCGCGGGAACAATATTCACGCAGGCCGCAAACTCCCGCTCCACCAGTCCGCGCGCGACTGCGGAGGCCTCCGCGGCCGACCCGCAGGTACAAAGAACAACCCGGAACTCCGATGTGTGGATCATTGGTCTCAAGAAAAGTCTAGCCAACTGTACACATTTCGGGGTACAACATAAGGAAATACTTGTGGTGCGGTAACGATGCAAGTGACAACGAAAATAGGCGTGGCTGTGGTGGTGGTGCTGTCCAGTTCCTACATCTACGCAGCCTTACGGGGACCGCAAGGCTTCGCGGCTCTTCAACATAAGTGGCAGGAGGTGCGCGAACTCCAGTTCGAGAACGCGAAACTCGCCGCCGAGGTGCAGGCGCGCTCGGAGCGGATTCACCGTCTGCAGCAAAGCACATCGGAACAGGAACTTGAGATCCGTAAACGCTTGAAGAAGCTGCGGAAAGGCGAGACCTCGTTCATTCATCCCGATGACACGGACGAAGAACCTGCCGCTTCTCCGGCGCCGGAAACCCAGAAATAGCCGGAGCTTGCGGCGGCAGCGGCGCCTCCCCCAAGTAGAATGGGGGATAGCATGGAACTCAAAGGCAAACGCATCGCAATCTTTGTCGACAACGTGTACCAGGAGATGGAGCTCTGGTACCCGCTCTACCGCTTGCAGGAAGCCGGAGCTGAGGTGGTCCTCGTCGGGGCCAAAGCGGGCCAGACCTATACCAGCAAACTGGGCTACCCGGCCACTTCCCAGAAATCCTATGACGAGGTTAGCGCCTCCGATTTCGACGGCGTCATCGTACCCGGCGGCTACGCTCCGGATCACATGCGGCGCTACGCCAAGGCCAACCAGTTCGTCGCTGATTGCAACAGCCAGGGCAAACTGGTGGCGGCGATCTGCCATGCGCCGTGGGTACTGTGTTCGGCAAATGGCATGCTGCGCGGGCGCAAAGCCACCAGCTTTTTCGCCATCAAGGACGATGTGATCAACGCCGGCGCCGAATGGGTGGACGAAGAGGTGGTGGTGGACGGCAACCTGGTCACCTCCCGTACGCCCGCCGATCTGCCTGCCTTCATGCGTGCGTGTATCGCCGTGGTGCAGGGTGTGGCGGTGGCGGTCTAACTTGCCCAACGCGATTGAAGTCCGCGGCCTCCGTAAGAGCTACGGCACGCTGGAGGCCGTGCGCGGCATCGATTTCGAAGTGCAGGCCGGCGAGGTGTTCGGTCTGCTGGGGCCCAACGGCGCCGGCAAGACGACGACTGTCGAGATCCTGGAAGGCCTTCGCCCGCGCAGCTCCGGCGATGTCGCGGTGCTGGGGCTGGATCCGGACAAGCAGAGCCGCCAGATCAAGGAGCGGATCGGCGTCTCTCTGCAGGCCACTAACCTGCCGGAGAAGATTACCGTGGAAGAGGCCGTGGAGTTGTTCGCGGCCTTCTACCAGAAGAACACCAACCTCAAGCAACTGCTCGAACGCCTGCAACTCACCGAAAAACGCCGTGCCTACTACGGCACGCTCTCCGGCGGCCAGAAACAGCGGCTGGCCATTGCCCTGGCAATGGTCAATGAGCCCGAACTCATCTTTCTGGACGAGCCCACCACCGGCCTGGATCCGCAGGTGCGCCTGGAGATCCACGGCCTGATCGAAGAGATGAAGCGGGCCCGACGCACCATCCTGCTCACCACCCACTACATTGAAGAGGCCGAACGCCTGTGCGATCGGGTGGCCATTGTCGACGAGGGCCGCATCGTCGCCATCGGTACGCCACGCGAGATCCAACAGAAAACGCTCGGCAGCTCGCGTATCGAGGTGCATACCGAGGCGCCTCTGCCCGCCGAACTGCCCGCTTTCGCCGAAGCGGAACGCATCCTGGTTTCCGACGACCGGCGCCAATTGATCGCCCACTCCGGCAAGCCCGCTCGCACGCTGGTGGACATTGTCAAGTGGGTGGACAGCGGCGGCCTGGAACTGCACGACATTCACCTCAAGCGGCCCACCCTGGAAGACGCCTTCATCGAATTGACCGGCAAAGAACTGCGCGACTGACCGATGCGAACCTATCTCACCTACATCCGCACCACGTTGAAGCTGGTCATGCGAGACCGCGTGGTCCTGTTTTTCAACTACCTGCTGCCGCTGCTGTTCTTCGTAGTCTTCGCGCAAAGCTTCGGGGCGTCGCGCGGCGGCGCCCTCTCGCAAGTCATCGCGATGGTGCTGATCCTCGGCGTGCTGGGCAGTGGCTTTTTCGGCGCGGGGATGCGCGCCGTCGTCGAGCGCGAGCAGAACATCCTGCGGCGCTTCAAGGTGGCCCCCATCACCCCGTTGCCTATTCTGGTATCGAGCCTGGTGACGGGCCTGATTTCCTACCTGCCCGGCGCCGCGCTGATTCTTGGCATTGCCACGTTGTACTACGGCATGCCCTGGCCGGAGCGTTGGATTTCGCTCTTCGTCCTGCTCTCGCTAGGCGTGCTTGCGTTCCGCTCCATCGGCCTGATCATCGGCGCCGTCGCCAATTCCATGCAGGAGAGCCAGATCATCATTCAACTGCTCTACCTGCCGATGCTCTTCCTGAGCGGCGCTACGTTCCCGGTTAGTTCGATGCCGAAGTGGCTGCAGATCGCCGCCCAGTTTCTGCCGACACCGTACCTCTACACCGGGCTGCAGGGCAT
Source organism: Bryobacterales bacterium (assembly GCA_016789745.1). Lineage (GTDB taxonomy): Bacteria > Acidobacteriota > Terriglobia > Bryobacterales > Bryobacteraceae > CADEFT01. The sequence continues at coordinate 68,121 of JAEUQF010000319.1, read as the reverse complement.
CCTGGTGCGCGGGGAAGATCTCGCTGCCAATGCAAAGTCACTCGTCGCGATGCTGGTTACGGTGGCGGTGGCGACGTTCCTGGGCGTTCGCCTGTTTCGCTGGGAGAAGGAAGAAAAACTCGGCCGCGGCGCGAAGCTGTCTTTAGCCGCCGTGCTGCTGCCGTTTCTGATTCTGGGTGTCATGCAGTCGCGGTCGGAGGAGAACCTCAGCAAGTCCCTGCTGTTGATGCGCGACATGCGCCGCAACCGCCCGGTGCTGATCCGCGGCCCTCGCATCCTAATCGGCGACGGCAAGGTGATTGAGGCCGGCGGGGTGCTCCTGCGTAACGGCAGGATCGTTAAAGTCTATGCGTCAGTCCCGGCGGAAGACCCCGCCGTCGAGACGCTGGAAGCCAGCGGCAAGACCCTGCTGCCCGGGTTCCAGGACGTGCGGGTGCAGTTGCTGCTCCCCGGCGGCGTTCGCCAGAACTGGGACGGCTTTGAACCCGTGGATTGGACCCTGCGCGGTCTCGCCGCCTACCTCTACAGCGGCGTGACGGCCGTCCGCAGCGTTTCCGACGCGCAGTCGGTGCTGGTTACGGCGCGCACCCGTATCGAACACGGTGAGAAATCGGGTGCCGACCTCATCATCACCGGCCGCCTGTTCACAACCAAGGGCGGGCGTGGCACGGAGTTCCTGCGCTTCCTTCCAGAGAACTCGCGCGGCCTCGTCGAGCGTGACACCTTCTTCTATCCCACCAATCCCGAAGAAGCCCGCGCGCAGGTGGCGCAACTGGCCGGCGCCGCTCAATTCCTGCATATTGCCGGCGCGCTGGATCCGGCGATTGTGCGCGCCATCGTCGAGGAAGCCCGTAAGCAGGGCATCCGTGTGTCGATGGCCGTGACCGATGTGGCCTCGGCGCGCGTGGGTGTCGAGGCCGGCATCCATTTGCTGGAAGGGATGGACGCCGCGGTACTCAGCGACGACCTGCTGGCCGAGATGGCCAAACGCGGCGTCGCTTACAGCCCGATGCTGGCGCTGCTCGATCCGAACACCTTGCAGACCCTGGATGCGTCCCTAGTGCAGCAGGTGGCCCTGGAAGGACTGGTGGCCTCCACCAAGCAGACCCTGTCCGGCAAGTTCAAGGCTTCCGGCGACTTTGCCGCCGCGCAGGAGACCCTGCGGCGCGCGCATCGTGCCGGCGTCCCGCTGGTTACCGGCACCGGCTCCGGTAACGGGGTGCTCATCCACGGCCCGGCCGTGCACCGCGAAATGCAACTGTGGGCTGCCGCCGGCCTTCCGAAGCCCGACATTCTCTCCGCCGCCACCTTGCGCGCCGCCGATGTATTGGGTCGCGGGAAGCTGACCGGCCGTATCGCCGAAGGCTTCGAAGGTACGCTGCTGCTGCTGGACGGCAACCCGCTCGAACAGCTTAACAACACCGAGCGGATCTCGGCCGTTTTCCTCAAAGGCGAACGGATCAATCGCGCCAGCCTGTTCGAGAAGGACTGATCACGTCTACCAGTTCCACTCCTGGCGGGGCAGGGGAGCCGTAAACGACAGGCCCACCGAAGGGCAACGCCACTCGCTGGCGTGCAGGGCCTGCCTGGGATACGGCAGCAGCGTGGCATGGCGCGGCGTCCAGCCGTGCTCGCGGAACTCGAGGAACAACTGCTCGTCCGGCCCGTAAATCTTGTCACCGGCGATGGGCATGCCTAGCCACGCCGCGTGCACCCGGATCTGGTGCAGCCGTCCGGTACGCGGGGCGATACGCGCCAGCGTCAGCCCATTCCGATACTCCAGCGGCGTGAAGACGGTGGAGGCTTCCTGGCCGCCGGCCGCCACGCCGCGTTTGATCACCACCGCCGAGTCTTCCGCCTTCCCGATTGGCTGATCGACGATGACCTCCTGTTCCAGCCTCCCACACAGCAACCCGTGATAAACCTTCTCTACCTGCCGGTGCTCGATGGCCCGCTGCAGCCGCGAACCCAACTCGGCATTCTTGGCCAGCACCACCACGCCGCTGGTTTCCCTGTCGAGCCGTGACGGCATGTGCAACCGGGCCACGCCCAGGTACTCGCGGCAGGCGCCCACCAGGCTGGACCACGGACCCTGCTTGGAGGGATGGCACACCACCAGCCCCGGCTTGTTCACCACTAACAGGGTGTCATCTTCGAACAGAATCCATGTCCGCAACTCCTCTTCGGTGATCAGCCAGCCCCAATCTGTCTGCGGCATCTCTCCCCAGTGTCGACGATAATAGCGGTGTGGTCGTTGCCGGACGGCAGAAATCCATTGCCTTCTTCATCGCACTGGGCGCGGGGCTCATTGCCATCTGCGTGCTGCTCTACGTTGGTTGGGTGCTGCTCAACTGGCGTACCGGCGTGCTGTTGTTCCTGGGCGTGATCCTGTTGGCCGTTCTGATTGCCGGCGTCGTTCTGAACACGACGTTCCTGGTGCGTGAGATTCGCCGCAATGAACAGCAGGACGCCTTCATCAATGCCGTCACTCATGAACTGAAAACGCCGGTGGCTTCCATCCGCCTCTATCTGGAAACGCTCCAGAAACGGCCGGTCGACGACGACAAGCGGCAGGAGTTTTACCGCATCATGCTGCAGGATAGCGACCGGCTGCTATCCACCATCGAACAGATCCTGCGTACGGGGCGCATGGGCGCCCGCCGCCTGAATCTGGCCCGTGTCGATCTGGGCGTACTCATCGACGGCTGCGTGCAGCGCACTCGCAGCCTGCATCATTTGAATCCGGAGTCGCTGGCGTTTGACCAGGCCGAATCCATCGACGTGTTGGGGGACAGTGAAGAACTCGAGGCGGCTGTGCTGAACCTGCTGGATAATGCCGTGAAATACTCCAAGCCGCCGGTGCGCGTCCGCGTCAGTGCGGCGCCCGTGCCGGATGGCAAGGTCGCCATTCGCGTCTCGGATTCCGGTGTTGGTATCCCGAAACCGGAGTTGAAGCAGATCTTCAAACGCTTCTATCGTGTGCCCGGGCCGCTGGCGACCAAGGTTAAGGGCACCGGCCTCGGTCTTTTCATCGTCAAATCCGTCGCCAAACGCCACGGTGGCCGTGTCTGGGCGGAAAGTGAGGGGCCTGGCACCGGCAGCACCTTCGTGCTGCAATTGCCGGTAATGCAATGAGTCGCGTACTGGTGGTGGAAGACGAAACGCACCTGGCGGAAGGACTGCGCTTCAACCTGGAGGCGGAAGGTTACCAGGTGGCCGTGGCCGATACTGGAGAGGCCGCCCTGGCGGTGTTGGCCGCCCGTGCCTTCGACGTCGTCGTGCTGGACGTGATGCTGCCAGGTATCGATGGGTTCTCGGTTGTCACCGAAATGCGCCAGCAGGGGCTCTACACCCCGACGCTGATTCTGACCGCCCGCGGCCACGCCGGCGATGTGCTGAAAGGCTTCGCTGCCGGTGCCGATGATTACCTGACCAAGCCCTTTGAACTCGCCATTCTCATCGCCAGGATCGGCGGGTTGCTGCGGCGCCGCGAGTGGATGCAGGCCACCTTGGCCCCGGCGCCGGTCCGCCCGGAGTCCGCCGCCGCGGCCCCCGGCCCGGTGCAGGAGTTCCACTTCGGAGATAAGGCGGTCAGCTTCGACCGGCTGGAACTGGTGGTGCGCGAGCAGGTGTATCCACTGACGCTGATGGAGGCCCACGTTCTTCGCTACCTGATCCAGCATGAGGGCAAGCCGGTATCCCGCCAGAAGATGCTGGAGGATGTGTGGGGCCTGCACGAGGACACCGACACCCGCGCCATCGACAACTTTATGGTGCGCCTGCGGCGCTATATCGAAGACAACCCCGGCCGTCCGCGCCATCTGTTGACGGTGCGCGGCGTCGGGTACCGTTTCGTGGCCGAGCCGAAACCGGAATAGTGCTTAGGGGAATCGGTAAATATAAATCGAGTTGCCCGCGTAGGCGATCGGCTTACGCTCAAGGAATGCCTTGTAGTAATCCCGATACTCGGCGGCGAAGAACTGTCCGGTCAACAGATTAGTGCTGATGGCATACAGGCCCGGGCCCGGCTTGTATTGCGTTTCGGGCAGCGGCCCGTAGGGTGGCTGGATCCAGGCCACTTCGTCCTCCCGGAAATAGGACCATATGCTATCGAAGCCGAAGTACGAAACGTACAGCCGAGGAACCTTGTTTTCCTGCACGTAGCGTTTCAGAAAACGCAGATCCTGGCCCCAGCCGACGTTGCTGTCGGAAAGGTAGCGCAAGGCGTTTCGCGGTCCGCCGGCCAGCACGTTGAAGTGCGAAAGATAGTGCGGATAGTGCGCCGCCACTGCTACCGCCATCGCCGCCGGGGCAGCAAAGGCCAATAGCCGGTACTTCGATCGCACCAGCACCTGCAGCGCCACCCCGGAAATCAGGATGGCAAACGGCAGCGACGGCATCACCAGCCGGAAGCCGAACTGCAGGGGCGTCATCGATGCCATTGTGAAGTACATCGGGCCGGGAACGATCCACAACAGATCCGCCACCGACACCTTCCCCCGCGCCGCGCGCGCCAGCAGAATGCCCACTCCGCTGAGCAGCAGCAACAGCAGTACTTCGGGCGCCTTCACCGCCGCCGCCACCAGGAAGTAAGCCCAATGGCCCTGGGGCCGCACCTTCCCCAGCAGATAAACGGAAATCACCTTGCCCTGCGTGTTTCCGAACAGCGAAACCGCACCATCGTAGATATGGGCGGGGAAGGGAACACCGTAGAGCCAGCGCAACTCGCCCTGACAGGCAGCCGCCAGCAGCAGCCAGACTACTGGACCCACCAGGAATCCCGCCCGGCAGCGCCGCACCACCAGGATCCCCGCCGTGATCGGCAGCAACACCAGCATGGATAGCTTCGCCGTGCAGGCCAGTGCCAAGGCGAACGCCATCGCCATCGCCGTATGCCACGCCGGACGTTGCCAGTAGCGCCACGCGCAATACCAGAACAGCAGGTAGGTGAACGTTGCCGCATGATCGTTCTTAAACAGCGGAGCGTGTCCCAGCGCCGTTGGCTCCAGCAGGAACAGCAACGCCGAGACCAACGCCACGACCGGCCCGAACAACGTCCGCGACCACCACCAGAGCAACAGCGCCGTGCCTAACGGAAAAACAAGCAATGGCAGTCTGGACTGCGCCAAGGCCGGCTGCAGCAACCGCCGCGGTGTCCGCGCGATCATGTCCTGGGCCAGCAGCCACTCGTGGCGCTGCCGCCAGGCTTCATGCGTCTCTTCCACAATCCGGAAGCCTGCATCACCGGCCCGCCAACCCGCCGTCAGCTTGATCAGCGGAGGCATGTCGCGGGGCTTAAGGTTGTCGTTGCCCTCCCAGTAGAGGATGGACGAAATGATGTGCGCGGGCTCGTCTACAGTGATCCCAGTAGTTCGTGCCAAGTGAACAAGCATCCCTAGGTACGCCAGGAGCGCGGCAAACAGAGCGGCCTTTTTCCAGGGAGCGAAACGCGACAATCCCTGATTATAGGGGGATCGCGCTATACTCGGCACAACAAAACCTGCCGATGAAGCCTAGCATGCGACTCCTGTTTCTGTTTTCCCTGGTGTGCGGCGCCTGGGCCGCCGACGTTAATTTCAGTGGCACCTGGAAGATGAACGCCCAGGCCAGTGACTTCGGCAATCTGCCGGCGCCCACCAGCCTGACGCGGACGATCGATCATGCCGAGCCCAAGATACGTGTGCAAACCGTGCAAAACGGCGCCCGTGGCGAAGTCAAGAGCGACTATTCCTACACCACCGATGGCAAGCCGTTCACCCAGAGCGGGCCTACTGGCGACGTGAAAGGCTCCGCCCGCTGGAACGGCGATACCCTGATCGTTCAGTCCACCCGCCAGGTGCAGACCATCGAGATCCAGCAGGAGGATCACTGGACCCTGTCCAAGGATGGCAAGGCGCTGAAGGTAGCCACGCGCATCACCACGCCGCAGGGCATCGTCAACATCACCGTTGGCTTCGACAAACAGTAAGGAGAGCGGTCCGGCATGAGAGGCCTGATTCTGATAACGGCATTGTGTCTGGGCGCGATGGGCGCCCACGCCAAGCCCAACTTTAGTGGTGCCTGGAAACTGGTAGCCGACAAGAGCGACTTCGGCTTCTTCCCTCTTCCCCAGAAATACGAGCAGGAGATCCAGCACCAGGACCCGGAGTTGAAACTGAAGCAAACGCAGTCCACCCAGCAGGGCGAGGTGACCGTGGACTTCGTCTACAGCACCGACGGCGAAGAAACCTCCAACCAGGTGCGCGGCGTACCGGTGAAGACCGTTATGAAGTGGGATGAGGATTCGCTGAAGATGGAATACAAGCTCAGCGTGCAGGGGAATGACATCACCGTCACCGAACGGTGGGTGATGGCGGAAGACGGCAAAACCTACAGCGTCAGCCGCAAGATCGTCTCCCCCCAGGGCGACGTCGAGATGAAACTCGTACTCGAAAAGCAGTAGTCCTACCCGGTCCAAAGTACAGCTCCTCCGATACGTGCCATAATCTTTACCGTATGCGTAAAGATTGGGTTACTCCCCGCCTGAACGACTCTGTTCGAACTCAGATGCACTATGCCCGCAAGGGTGTGATCACGGAAGAAATGCAGTATGTCGCCCGCCGCGAACAACTGAGTCCGGAAACCGTTCGGGACGAAGTAGCCCGCGGCCGCATGATCATCCCGGCGAACCTCAACCACCACAACCTGGAGCCGATGGCCATTGGTGTGGCGTCGAAGTGCAAGATCAACGCCAATATCGGGAATTCGGCCACCACCTCTGACATCGACGGCGAACTGGAAAAGCTGCGCTATTCGGTGAAGTACGGCGCCGACACCGTGATGGATCTGTCCACCGGCGGTGATATTCCCCGTATCCGCAAGGCAATCATCGACGCTTCTCCCGTGCCCATCGGGACCGTGCCCATCTATGAAGCTCTCTCCCGCGTGCGCCGCGTGGAGGATCTGAACGCCAGCGTGATGCTGGAAGTCATCGAAGAGCAGGCCGAACAGGGCGTGGACTACATGACCATCCACGCCGGTGTGCTCATCCAGTACATTCCCCTGACCACCAAGCGCATCACTGGCATCGTGAGTCGTGGCGGTTCGATCCTGGCGGAATGGATGGTCAAGAACCATCGCCAGAACTTCCTTTACGAGAACTTCGAAGCCATCTGCAAAATCTTCCAGAAGCACGACGTCAGCTTCTCGCTGGGCGACGGCTTGCGGCCGGGATCGCTGGCCGACGCCAGTGACGAAGCGCAGTTCGCCGAACTGAAGACGCTGGGCGAGTTGACCAAGATCGCCTGGAAGTACGACGTGCAGGTGATGATCGAAGGCCCCGGTCACGTGCCCATGGACCAGATCCAACTCCAGGTGGAGAAGGAAAAAGAGCTTTGCTACGAAGCTCCCTTCTACACGCTGGGCCCGCTGGTTACGGACTTCGCGCCCGGCTATGACCACATCACCTCGGCCATCGGCGCCGCGATGATCGGCTGGTACGGCGCCTCCATGCTCTGCTACGTGACGCCGAAGGAACACCTGGGCCTGCCGAATAAGGAAGACGTGAAGGCCGGCATCATGGCCTACAAGATCGCCGCCCACGCCGCGGACATTGCCCGTCACCGGCCCGGCGCCCGGGACCGTGACGACGAACTTTCCCGCGCCCGCTACCGCTTCGACTGGCGCAAGCAGTTCGCGCTCTCGCTCGACCCGGAAACCGCCGAAGCCATGCACGACGAAACCCTGCCCCAGGAAGGCTTCAAGGACGCCCACTTCTGCTCCATGTGCGGGCCGAAGTTCTGCTCCATGAACATCTCCGCCAAGGTGCAGGAGTTCACCATGGAAGATGCCAAGGCGGCGCTCGACGGACAGAAGCTGGTTTCCATCAGCGGCGATTAAGCCATGGCCATCGTCGACACGCACGCCCATATCTACTCGCCCGACGAGAAGCGTTATCCCACCATCGCCAAGCCGCTCCGCGTGCCGGACGGCAAGGGGTCGCTGGAGGATCTGCGCGCCGTCAGCAAGGCGAACGGGGTGGAGCGTGCGTGCCTGATCCAGGTCAGCACTTTCTATCGCTTCGACAACAGCTACATCTGTGATTCGGCCCTGGCGTCGAAGGATTGGACCGCAGGCGTCTGCACGCTCGATCCGGATGACACCCACAGCCCGGATCTGCTGAAGCACTACGCGCGCAAGTATGGAATCAAGGGCATGCGCAGCATCCCGGCGCGCGGTGGCAAACTGGATCATCCTGGCGTTCGTGCGTTATGGAAGTCCGCCACCGAAGAAGGCATCGTCATCAACGTGCTGGTGGGCCGTGAGAAAGAAGCGGAGGTTGGCACGCTGCTGGCGGCATTCCCCAAACTTCGCGTGGTGCTGGACCACTGCATGAACATCAAGCACGGTGCTGATCTGGAGCCTACGCTGGCCGCGGTGAAGCGCCTGGCGAAGTATCCGAACCTGCACGCCAAACTTACCTTCCTGCCCACCGGCAGCGCCACCGGCTACCCTTGCGCCGACATGCACAAGCCCTGTATGGATGTGATCGCGGCCTACGGCCCGGATCGCTGCATCTGGGGTAGTGATTTTCCCAACTCCCTCTGGACTCCCAAGGTCAGCTTCGCCGAACACCTGCGCATCTTCCAGAAGGACCTGCCGCTCAACACCGCCCAACGCACCGCCATCCTCGAAACCACCGCCGGTAAACTCTGGTTTGGCGGACGCTGAAACACTCTGACCCCCTAGATCGCTCCTACTAGCGTGGGGTTCTTGGGGCTGCTGGTGGGACTGGGGTTGCCGTTGTGGGGTGGGAGTCCTGTCTCCCCTGTTCTGCATGCGCAGATCGCGCTCGATCGCGCCGGCTTCTCTCCGGGGGAAATCGACGGGCTGGCCGGCGCGAACTTCGAGCGCGCCCTGCGCGGCTTTCAGCAGCAGCACCGGCTAACGCCGACTGGCAAACTGGACGAGTCCACCCGCGCTGCCCTGCACGCGATCGTGGCGGAACCCCTGGTCTCCGTGGCCTTGACCCATGAAGACGTCAACGGTCCCTTCGAGAAGGTGCCCGCCGACCCCATGGAGCAGGGCAAACTCAAGGCGCTGGGCTTCGAATCGGCGATGGAGGCCCTCGGCGAGCGCTATCATGTCGGCCCGCAGCTGCTGCGCAAGCTCAATGAAGGGCGCCCGCTGAAGCCCGGCGTCGAGTGGCTTGTACCGGACATCGGTACCCCCGTCACCGGCCGGGCTGCCACCGTCGAAGTCAGCGACACCACCAAGACCATGCTGGTGCGCAACCGCGCGGGCAAGATCATCGCGCAGTATCCGGTCACCACCGGCAGTGAGCACGACCCCCTGCCCATCGGGACCTGGAAAATCACTGGCGTCTATCGTAATCCCGACTTCTTCTACAACCCCGACCTGTTCTGGGACGCCCAACCGCATCATGCCAAGACCAAGATCGCGCCAGGGCCGAACAATCCGGTAGGCGTTGTCTGGATCGACATGAACAAGGAGCACTATGGAATCCACGGAACGCCGGAACCCGCACAGGTGGGCCATGTGGCGTCGCATGGCTGTATCCGGCTTACGAATTGGGATGCGGCGGAACTGGCGGCCCTGGTGGCGAAGGGCGTGGTTGTGAGGCTGGTGAAGTGAGGCTGTGGCTTTGGCTTGTGGCTCTCAGTGCCGCCTGCCAGACGGCCGAACCACCCCCCAAACTCCTGATCACCGAACTGCCGCTCCGCAATCTGAAGCCCGCCGACATCCGCGACACCTTTCAGGAAGGACGCGGCGATCGAGGCTCGCACGAAGCCATCGACATCCTGGCGCCAAAAGGGACGCCGGTTCACGCCGTTGCCGATGGCACCATCGAGAAGCTCTTCTTCAGCAAGAACGGCGGCATAACGGTGTATCACTTCGACATCGCCCGGGAGCATGCCTTCTACTACGCCCATCTGGACCGCTATGCCGAAGGCCTGAAGGAAAAGCAGGCGGTGAAGGCTGGTGACCTGCTGGGCTATGTCGGTGTCACCGGCAACGCCCCTCCCGATACGCCCCACCTTCACTTCACCATCTTCCAACTGGGACCGGAGAAACAATGGTGGAAAGGGACCGCCATCAACCCTTATCCCCTGCTGCTGGCACTCGCACAGAAAGGCCGCGGGGGGCCCACCTGGGTGCTCCTTTGGCACAATAGAAGTCGAGCATGGTATTCGACTCTCACGCCTATGGCCCGGCTGTAGCCGCTTTACTGGCTTTGGACGGCGACGGCGAGCGGCTGATGCCGCTGGCCCTGGGCACCTGTTCCTCGAACGAAGCGCGGCGCATTCTCCATACCGCCAAGGCGCGCGAGTGGTTCCCGCATAGCCGCGCCGCGGAGGCTGCCATGAGCGGCCTCTGGCTGTACTTCTCCTGTCTGGACGAATCGCATTCCCTCTCACAGGAGATCCACACCGTCGAGGGCAGTTTCTGGCACGGCATTATGCATCGCCAGGAGCCCGATGCCGGCAACTCCGGCTATTGGTTCCGCCGCGTCGGATCGCACGTTGTCTTCCCACGGTTGCGTGAGGCCGCCGCCGAACTCGGCTACCCCGCGGGCTCCCAGTGGGATCCGCTCGCCTTCATCGACTACTGCGAACAAGCACGCCGCCGACCCGGCTCGGAAACCGAACAACTGGCCCTGCGCGTCCAAAGAGCGGAGTGGCAGATTTTGTTTGACTACTGCGCGAGTCCCGCGGCATGAAGTGGATACTTTGGCTTGTGCCGGTGCTGGCGATTGGCGCAGGTTTCCTCTACCTGCAACAACTGCGTAGCGCCCCCCCGGAGGTGGGTTTCGTCAAGGTCCGCCAGGAACCGCTGGTCAGCGCCGTGTCCACCAACGGCAAGGTGGAGCCGCTGGAATACGCCGGCGTCCGTTCCGAGCGCGATGGCGCCGTTCTGCGCGTGCATGTGGAGAAGGGCCAGGTAGTGGCCAAGGGTGCGGTCGTCGCCGAACTGGATGCCACCGTGGCCAAGGCCGACCTGGCGTCGGCCGAGACTCGCATCGCACAGGCCCGCGCCGAGTTGGAGTCGCTCCGGCAGGGCGGCCGTACGCGGGATGTTGCCGATATTAATGCCTCGATTGACCGTGCGCGGCTGGATCTGGCTAATGCGCGCGGCCAGGTGGAATCCCTGACGAGGCTTGTGGAGAAGAAGGCCGCTACCGGCTACGAACTGGAGCAGGCCCGCCAGCGCGTCGCGGCCGCCGAGGCGGAAATCCGCGGCCTGGAGCAACGCCGCGGGTCCCTGGTCTCGGCCGTCGATCGCACCAGCGTCGAAAGCCGTATCCGGGAATTGGAGATCTCGGCATCGCTCGCACGGCAGCAGATCGCGCAGGCAGTGGTGCGCTCTCCCATCGCCGGAACCGTCTATCAGCTCGACATTCGCCCCGGTGCCTATCTTCGCCCCGGCGATCTGGTGGGCTACGTCGGCCTGCTGGATCGCGTGCGCGTTGTGCTGTACGTCGATGAGCCCGAACTTGGCAATGTGCAGGTGGGTCAGGAAGTGACGGTAACGTGGGATGCCCTTCCCGGCCGTAAGTGGAGCGGTACCGTGGAGAAGCTACCCACCCAGATCACCACCCTCGGCTCACGCCAGGTGGGCGAAGTGCTCTCCGTCATCGAAAACGAGCAGCGCTCGCTCATCCCCAACACCAATGTCAACGCCGAGATCCGCACCCGGTCCATCTCCAGCGCCATGACCATCCCCAAAGAGGCGCTGCGTCGTGTCGAAGGCAAGACCGGCGTGTTCGTGCTCCAGGCGGATGAGACCGTTCGCTGGCAACCGGTGGAACTCGGGGCTGCCAGCGTCACCCGCCTGCAGGTGACATCGGGGCTGAGCACCGGCACAGCGGTAGCCCTGCCCACCGATGTCGTCCTCACACAGGGCATGAAAGTGAAGCCCTCTCTCCAGCCTTAGTTCTTCACGAAGGCGATATCCAGCGCGAGCTTCACTTCGTCGCTCACCGCCACGCCGCCGGCTTCCAGCATCTTGTTCCACGTCAGTCCGAAATCCTTACGGTTGATGGTGGTTGTCGCGCTGGCGCCCAACCGCAGCTTGCCGTAGGCATCCTTCACTTCGGGAGTGGTCTCTACGGTGAACGTCACCGGCTTCGTCACGCCATGGATGGTCAGGTTGCCTGTCACCTTCAGGCCGTCGCCGCTCTTCACGAACCGCGTGGACTGGAACGTCATCGACGGATACTTCGCCGTATCGAAGAAGTCCGGGCTCTTCAGGTGAGCGTCGCGCTTCGGCTCATTGGTGTTGATGGTGTTCACATCAATGGTGGCCTCCAGTTTGGAAGCCGCCAGATTGTTGGCGTCGTACACGGCGGAGCCGGTCACTTTCTGAAAACTGCCCTTTACGTTCGACACCATCATGTGGCGGACGCTGAACTCCACTGACGAGTGTGTGCCGTCGATGGTGTAGGTGGCCGGGGCCGCGGCGTCGCGCGGAGCGGCGGCGAGGGCGGTGGCGAAGGCAAGAGCGGCAAGAACGAAGGAGCGGGTCATGTATTCCTCTTTACGGATATCGTTGTAACGCTAAATGTGGCGCACTACACCAGATGCTGCCGGCCCGGCGTTGGATTCACCCTTTGCTTTCCCGCGCCTTCTCCAGCAACTCGATGAACGTCTTCAGGTCCTTCTGCGACATGTGTCCCAGCAAGCCCTTCAGCATCTCCATGAGGGGAGCCTCCATCGTCGCCAGAAGTTCCAAACCTGCCGGTGCGATACGCGCCGTCACCACGCGACGGTCCTTCGATTCGCGGCAACGCTGCGCCAAACCGCGCTTTTCCAACCGGTCCAGCAACCGCGTGATGTCCGGATCGCGGGTGATCATGCGGGCGCCGATCTCGCCGCAGGGCAGGCCATCCTTACCCGCACCGCGCAGAATCCGGAGCACGTTATACTGCGCATGCGACAGGTTGTAGCTGTCCAGAAATTCGGTTTCGCCCTGCTTCAGGGCATCCGTGGTTCGCAGCAGGTTCAGGAAGGCTTCCTCTTCGATATGACGAAAAGGCTTTGTCTGCTTGATATCGGCTGCGAGTTTTCCGGACACCTCTTCAGGCTATCCGTTTTAACGAATACCGTCAATCGGAAGACTGTAAGATCGGATGGGATTATCGTCTAAACTAGGTGTTTTCCCATGACTCGCCGCAAATCTCTTCTCGCCGTCCCCGCCGCCGCCGGCGCACCGCTGGCCGCCGCCAGTGGCAGCCCCCAGATCCTCGAACTTCGCTACTTCCAACTGCGCAACAGCGCCGATGGGCAGGGGCAGCGCACCAACGATTATGTCCGGCAGGCGTTTATCCCGGCCGTGGCCCGCGCCGGCGGCAAGGTGCATGGCGCCTTCAGCAACTTCATTGCGCCGAATGGGCCGTTCCTGCTGGTGCTGTCCAGCTTTGACTCGATGGCCGCCATGGACGCCGCACTGCAGAAGATGGCTTCCGACAAGGCCTATCAGAAAGAACTGGCGGCGTTGGATGCCAAGGGTGGGCTCAGCTATGTTCGCGTGGAAACCACGCTGCTCCGGGCCTTCGGAACCATGCCTACGGTGGAATACCCGGGCGTCGACAGCGCCAAGCCCGGCCGCGTGTTCGAACTGCGCCGCTATGAATCGAACAGCCCCGTGACGCTGCAGAGGAAGATTGGCATGTTCGAATCCGGCGGCGAGATCGGCATCTTCCGCCGCGTAGGCATCACGCCGGTGTTCTTCGGCGAAGCCATCGCCGGATCGGACATGCCGAACCTGACCTACTTGGTGGTGTACGAAAGTCTCGCCGCTCGCGACAAGGCCTGGCAGGCGTTTCTGGCCGATCCCGAATGGCTGAAACTGCGCGGCACACCCGGCCTGAGCGACGCCGAGATCGTCTCCAACATCTCGAATGTGTTGCTGCGTGCGGCGCCCTATTCGCCGCTGCGCTAATCAGCCGATCACCGCCCGCACGATCAGATACAGCAGCCCGATCAGGTAGCCGGACAGCGCCTTCCATTCCTTGTTCTTCCCGTAGAGCGCCGCGCGAAACGGCTTGTCCGACGGGGCGGGAGATAGCGACGGCACCAGGGATGGCACCCGCTCGGCGTAGGCTCGATAGGCCGGGAACAGCTTCCGCAGGTGTTGCTCTTCCTGCTGGATCACGGGCAGATAAATCAGCAGGAAGGTAGCCGCAAAGATGGCCGCAACGGCCCAACTGCGCGAGCCGATCACCAATCCGCCAGCCAGCAGCAGCGAACCGCCATAGAGTGGGTTGCGCACATAGGCATAGGGGCCGGAAACCGTGAGGTTCTCATTCTTTTCCAGGTGCCCCGCGGCCCAGGCGCGAATCAGCAGGCCCAGGAAACTCACCGGCAACCCCCACAAAATCCGTTCCAGGCTGGGGTTGGACAACAGCAGGAACGCGCCCAGCAGCACGAAGCCTCCCGGCACGCGCAGCCGTTGCACCGCGTCGGCATAGGGCTTGGGGAACGTCACGAAAGCACCTCCAGCAGGGCCTTGCCCACTTCGGCCGGCGTGAGGGCCAGCATGCTTGGGTCCACCTCCGGGAGGCGCTTATAAGATGTCACCGCGTCAGCAGAGCGCAAGACTCGAATTGTACTGCCATATGGCCCGTTGCGCGCGGGGTCCGTCGGGCCGAATAGAGCGACGCCCGGCTTCTGTAAAGCCGCCGCCAAATGTAAGGGGCCGCTGTCCAGGCCCAATACCGCCGATGCACGACGCGTAGCATCAATGAGCCCGGCGATCGACGAGATATGCACGTTCACGTGCTCCAGCCGGCGCAATTGCGCCTCTACCGCCGGATGCCCGTTCAACACCAGCCGCACGTTATGCGCGGCAAGCAGCCGCCCCAGTTCCGCATAGCGGTCCAGCGGCCATTCCTTCGAAGCCCACCCGGCGAAGGGGCACGCCAACACGAACCGGCCCGCGGGCAGCGTGCCCTCCGCTGTGCCCGCCGGCAACGGGAAGCTCTTCGCCTTCCCCGCGGCGCCGATTGCCTGCGCCAACTCCAGATGGTGATCCACAATATGTGCCGATTCCGGCTTCACCAGCACATCGTAAAACCACCGCGCTGGCGTCTCCCGCGGGTTCGCGTAGCCGGCCACCCGCGCTGCACCGGACGCTTTCGCCACCAGTGCGGACTTTATCAACCCCTGGAAGTCGATGGCCAGGTCAAACGCCCGCACCCGCATCGACGCCCAGGCCTGCCGGACGCTGGCCCACTTTCGACGATTCAACGGAATCACCTGGTGCACCAGTACGCTGTCGATCAGCGGCATCCACCGCGGCTCCACAATCCAAGTTAACCGCGTTTGGGGAAAGCTCTCCCGCAAAGCCGCCACCGCGGGCAATACGTGAATCACGTCGCCCATGGCGCCCAGGCGGATAACCAGGATTTCCCGCATCTAGTCGCGGGCCCGCTCCCGCACATAGGCCAAAAAGGCCGCCCGCCGCTGCGCTTCTTTCTCCAGTACCGGATGCTGTGCCTCGTCCACGATTGCTACAGCCTTCACAAACCCCAAAGAAGCAGCCAACTCCGCCCGCGCACGCTGCTCCAGATAGGCATCGGGCGGTGTTACCAACAAAATGGCGATGTCGTGCCCCAGCGCTGCCAACTCCGCAATGTGCTCCGGCAGCAGCGGGTCGCAATACGCCGCTACTTGCGGCAATGCCGGATCAATCTGCTCGTAAGGAACAATCTTGGTTCTGGTGTCGATCATTGGATGATGTGTAACGCCTCCTCAACCACGCGGTCCGCGGTCACCGCCTTCATGCAGCGGTGATCAATCGGGCATTCGCGCAACAGGCACGGGCTGCATTCTACAGGCTCGCGCACGATCCGCGCCAGTGGCCCCGTAGGCCCGGTGCCGATATGATCGGTCGCGCCGAACACCGTCACGGTGGGTACGCCCAGTGCCGAGGAAATATGCATCGCGCCGGAATCGTTCGTCAGCATCACGCGGCACGCCGCTACCATTTCGATGAACTCCCGCAGCGTCGTACGCCCGGCCATGTTGTGAACCTCGACACCCCGGCCGCGCAGGTCATTCGCCACCGTTTCGCACAGGTCCCGCTCGGAACCCGATCCGAACAGCAGCACAGTTTTGCCCAGCTTGGCCGCGGCTTCTGCGAAGCGCTCCGGCAGCCACCGCTTGGCGTTGCCATAGGCCGCACCCGGCGATACACCAACCACGGGCCCGCGAATGCCCAACTTCGCCAATGCCGCCAGCCCCGTCTCGCGTGCCGACGCCGCTCCGTCCAGCCGGATCACCATCTCGTCGGGCCACGCCGGCTGTAATCCCGCGCGACGCAGCAACTCCAGATAGTAATAGCTCTCGTGCCGTGGAATGCTGCCCTTGGCCGGTACCGGGATTGCATGCGTCAATAGCAGCCCGCGCCCGTCGCGGTTATACCCAATCCGCACCGGAATGCGGGCCAGCCAGGCCACCAGCGCCGCCTCGAAGGCGTTCTGCAGCAGGATAGCCGCGTCGAAGCGAGTCGCCTTCAATGCCGACGCCAGATGCAGCTTCGCACGCCAATCTTTGCGCCCACGTCCCGACGGATACGGAATCACTTCATCGCAGAAGGGCTCGCGGCCATATAGATCCGCTACCCACGGCAAAGCCAGCACGGCGATGTGGGCATTGGGATAGTGCTCGCGCAGGGCTCTCAACGCCGGTAAACTCATCACGGCATCTCCTACCCAGTTTGTGGCGCGGACCAGTAAACGGTCGATGTGGGGCAGCGGTCGGACCAATGTACAATCATCCCATGTCTCCTTCCGAGCGCACACAACTGGACGAACAGGGGTATGTGCTATTGCCTGGCTTTATGAGCCCGGCCCTGCTGGCGGAACTCCGGGAAAACCTTGATCGCGTCTTCGCAGCAGAGGGCGACGCCGCCGGCTCCGAGTTCAAGAAAGAGCCGCAAACCCAGCGTCTGGCGAACGTGGTGGACAAAGGCGCCGTGTTCCGCCGCATCGTCGCCATGCCGGAGATTCTGGCGTATGTTGCTGCGGTCATACCGGGCCGGTTCAAGCTCAGCAGCCTCAACGCCCGCTCGCCGCAGCCGAACTCCGATTGGGTGCAGCCGCTGCACATCGACTCCGGCCAACTTCCAGACGCGCAGGGCAACATTGTCTGCAATGTCATTTGGATTCTGGACGATTTCACGGCGGAGAACGGTGCCACGCGCGTCGTGCCCGGTTCCCACAAATGGGGCAAGTTCCCACAGGATGTCATGGCTGACGCCATGGCGCCGCATCCGGACGAAGTGCTGGTCATTGCGCCCGCAGGCACGGTGGCCGTGATCAACACCCACGCCTGGCACGGCGGGACGGCCAATCGCTCCGGCGGCCCGCGCCGCTGTCTGCACGCCTTCTACACGCGCTGGGACAAGCCCCAGCAGCAGCTCCAACGCCAGTTACTCAGTGAAGAAACCAAGGCATCCCTCACGCCCGCCGAACGCGAACTGCTCGCCATCGACGACGAAGAAAACGCCCGCATCACCCTGGCCGACCCCGGCCGTAGTGGATTTCTCAAGTAAGGACTCGCATCATCATGATGACTCGCCGCCAACTCTTCGCCTCCACGCTGGCCGCGCCGTTAGCCGCGCAGCGCCCCGCCGGCCGCAAGAACGTCCTGTTCATCGCCGTCGACGATCTCAACGACTGGATTGGCTGTCTCGGCGGCCATCCCGATACGAAGACTCCGAACTTCGACCGCCTTGCCTCGCGCGGCGTCCTGTTCACAAAGGCCTACTGCGCGGCGCCGCTCTGCAACCCCTCGCGAGCCGCTTTGATGACCGGCATGCGGCCGTCCTCCACCGGCGTCTACGACAACAACCAGCCCTTCCGTCAATCCCCGCAAGCCAAGGATGCGGTCACCATCGCGCAGCACTTCCGCACCAACGGCTATAAGACGCTCGGCTCCGGCAAGATCTACCACGACGCCTTCCCCGACCCGGCCAGTTGGGACGAATGGTTCCCCGCGCCCGACAAACAGAAGCCGGCCGACCCCATGCCCGAAGGCCGCCCGCTCAACGGCATCCCGAACACCGCCCACTTCGACTGGGGCCCGGTGAAGGTGTCGGACAGCGAGATGGGCGATGGCCAGGTGGTCAAGTACGTAACCGCGCAACTTGCGAAACAGCATGAGAAGCCCTTCCTCCTGGCCTGCGGCCTGTTCCGTCCACACCTGCCGTGGTACGTGCCGGAGAAGTACTTCGACATGTTCCCCCTGGATAAGATCCGCATGCCCAGCGTGAAGGACGATGACCTGGACGACGTGCCGCCTATCGGGAAGAAGATGGCAAAGCCCGATGGCGATCATGCCAAGGTTCTGAAGTACAATCAATACCGCAAAGCCGTCCAAGGTTACCTGGCGTCTATCGCCTTCGCCGATACGCAGCTTGGCAAGGTGCTGGATGCCCTGGATGCCAGCCCGCATAAAGACAACACCACCGTGGTTCTGTGGAGCGACCATGGCTGGCACCTGGGCGAAAAGCTGCACTGGCGCAAGTTCGCCCTCTGGGAAGAGGCCACCCACAATGTGCTGATGATGACCGCACCCGGCGTAACCAAGCCCGGCGGCAAATGCACCCGGCCCGTGAGCCTCATGGATATCTATCCCACGCTCATCGAACTGCACGGCTTGACGGCCAAGCCGGGCGTGGAGGGCGAGAGTCTGGTGCCGCTGTTGAAGAACCCCGCCGCCCCGCGCGAACGTCCTGCGCTCACCACCTTCGGTCGCAACAATCATTCCGTTCGCAGTGACCGCTGGCGATATATTCGCTATTCCGATGGCACCGAAGAACTCTACGACCATGTGGACGATGAGATGGAATGGCACAACCTGGCCGGCGATGCCCGCTACACCATGATCAAGCAGGAACTGGCGCGCTGGCTGCCGTCGGTGAACGTGCCCGATTCCATCCGTGTGCGCGGCGGGGGCGAGTGACCCTCGCCCTGCTGGCTGCGGTGGCGATTGCGCTCCCCGCGCAGCAGCCGAAGAAGTACGAAATCCAGCAGCCTAAGAGTAAATGGCAGGTGCCTGGCGAGATCCGGCAACCCAAGGGACCGTGGCAGGTTCCTAAGGGGATTCAGGCCATTAAAATCCAGGACGCCAAGTGTGAGCAGCGTCTGGTTGTGGGCGCCGACGCGCTCTTCGCCTACGACCAGGCCGCGCTTTCGAAAGATGCCGAGGAGACCCTGCAGGCTCTCGGTCCCCTGCTGAACAAGAACGCCGGGAATCCCGTCACCATCGAAGGCCATACTGACGCACATGGCAACGACGCCTATAATCAGACCCTCAGCGAGAAGCGCGCCGAAGCCGTACAGGCTTGGCTGGTAGCGAACGGCTTCCTGCAGCCAGGGGGTGCCAAGACCGCCGGCTTCGGTAGAAAAAGACCTGCTGCGCCGAACACAAAGCCGGACGGCAGCGACGATCCGGAAGGCCGCGCAAAGAACCGCCGCGTGGAAGTGGTGGTGAACACCTGTAAGTAGCCGCGGGCCGCACTGATATTCTGATATCTTGCGGAGTCATCCCCTTTTTACGGCTTACCTGGCCTTTGCATCCGTGTGTTTCTTTTGGGGTACCACCTACCTGGGTATCCGCATCGCGCTGGAATCCATCCCCCCGCTCATGTTGGTGCCGATGCGCTTCATCGCCTCCGGCCTCCTCATGATCACCGGTTGCAAACTCGCCGGTCTGCAGTTCCCCAAAGGCAAAGACCTCATCCTGACCGGCCTCTACGGCGCCATGATTCTCGGCATCGGCAACACGTGCCTTACGTTGTCGGAGAAGTTCATCCCCAGTAGCCTTGCGGCGTTGTTCGTCACCATCTCGCCCATCTGGATGATCGGTATCGAAGCGATGTTCTCCGATGGCGAGAAACTCACCAAGGGTGCCGTTATCGGCGTGGCACTGGGAATGGTGGGCGTGCTGATTTTGGTGGCTCCCGATGTGATGCGACAGGGCTTCGGAGGCGCCGTTTTCAAGGGTTTCCTGCTGCTGCAGTTCGGCGGCGTGGCCTGGAGCCTCGGCTCCATTCTGCAGCGGCGCCGCAAGTCCGAAGCCAATCCCGTGGCCAGCGCCGCCCTCCAACAATTCACCGCCGGACTATTTTTTCTTCCGGCCATGCTGTGGAACTGGCAGCCATTCACGTGGACGCCGACCGGCATCGGCGCCATCCTCTACCTCATCACCTTCGGCTCCATTATCGGCTACACGTCGTATGTGATTGCCTTGAACCGGCTGCCGGTGGCGCTGGTCAGCACCTACACCTACATCAACCCGATTGTCGCCGCCATTTTGGGCTGGCTGTTCTATCGTGAGCCCTTCGGCCGGCCGGAGATCAGCGCGATGGCCATCATCTTCGCCGGCGTCTACATCGTGAAGCGCTTCGGCCACTAATCAGAGCTTCGCTGCCAGAAGCATCTGCAGAATCGTCATGTACTCGAACATCGGCACGTTGCGATTCGGCTGCTGATCGATGTTGCTGTTCTTATGCGACACCACCAGGTCCGCGCCAGGGATCACGGTCAGGTATTGGCCGTCCGTCCCCATCGCTGTGTACGAGCCAGTGAAGTGGCCCCAGTTCGCCGACGTATTGCCGATCGGCTCATCCCATACCCACCACATCACCCCATAGCCCCACCGCGACGGTCCGCGCGCAAACTGCCGCCGCAACTCCACGGGCCACAACTCGCTGGCGGGAGTCACGAGCGTGGTCTGGAATTCGGCCCAGTTCTTCGGCATCACCTGAACGCCGTTCCACATGCCCTGGCGCGCCATCAGGTATCCCAACCGCGCCAGATCGCGCGTCGACAGATACATCGCGTACTCCGGGTGCACCGATAGCTTCTGCTCCGGCATCACCTGGATCTTGCGCTGCTTTGCCTTATCGAAGTCCTGCATGCCGATCGGCCGTGCCAGATCCGTCTCCAGCGCATCATAGATCGACCTGCCGGCCATCTTTTCAAATGCCGTTCCCGCCGCGTTGTAGTCCCAGTTGTTGTAGGAGAAATGGGTCCCGGGGGCTATCGTGCCCTTCCGCGGTCCATCACGGTCGGCATCTTTCCAGTAGATGCCGGAGCGCGCCATCAGCAGATCCTGGAGCGTGGCGCGCTCCTCGATGGGCAGAAACGGCTCCATGTCATCCAGCCCAAGATCCTTCACGGTGGCGTGCAGCACTCGCGAATCCGGGGCGACGTATTTGCCGAACAACATCCCCAGTACCGACTTCCGCATCGACGCGATCTTGCTCACCTCCGCCGTGTCGCCAAAGGAAAACAGCACGCGCCCGCCAGTCACCACCATCATCGACGTCGTGTTCTGCGTCTTCAGCCAGGCCCTCAACAGGTCGAGTTTCGGCGCTGAGAACCCCACCGATTCCGGCTTGACAATCTGCTCCCATTCCTTGCCGGGAAATGTCGATCCCGGCGGTGCCCAATACTCCGAAGGCCGCGTGAACGTTGCCGTTTGTGCGAACGCGGCCAATCCTACCATCAGCAGTGCCGGCAGGAACCGCATGGCGCTATCCCTGCAGCTTCCACCGCGCCTGCCGCAACTGCGCCCGCAGCGATCCATTCAGCAACTCGTACCACACTGTCAGCAGTTGGCCGTTCCCCAGTTCCGCGGTTGACGGATAACCCAGATCTCCATTCATGCCGTCCTCGGAAATCGTCATTGGTTCCGACCACGTCGAGCCGTTGTCCGTGCTCACCCGCGCCTGGTTTCCGAAAGGCTTGCGCCGATACCCATAGGTCATCACCAACCGCCCATCGCGCAGCTTTAACAGGTGTGTCGGCAACCCCCACACACCGATTGGCCGCGGCACACTCCACGTCTTCCCGCCATCAGTGGACTCCGATTGCAGCGTTTCCCGCTCGTTCTGCGGATTGTGATTCCGGATCTGCGCGATCAGTTTATTGTTCGCAGCCTCCACCATGTGCAACTCGTGATACTGCTCTACGCTATCTCCCGGCCGCGTCGGAATATCCGCCAGGTACCGCCACGTCGCGCCATCGTCGGTCGACTCCGCCACGCCCACGCGCCCGCCCTTTTCCCACAGCGCCTTGCCCGCATACAGCACGCGCCCATCAGACACCGGCACCGCGCCGTGCGGGCTGTTTACCGGCACCCGGAACGGCGCCGACCACGTCATGCCGCCATCGGTGGATCGCAGCATCCACGTTCCCAGCATCTCCTTGCGCTGCGTGGCCGAAAGCCGGTGGTGGGCGGCACGCCAGGCCTGCATCCGCGCCGCTGGCCAGTTCGTCGCCTTCTCCAGAATCGGCTCATAGGCCAGCGACGTGAATGTCGTCACCAGCAGGCTGCCGCGCGCCGTCTCGCACACGCCGGCATCGCGATCGTCAATAGCCGTGTCCATCAGGACTTCCGGGAAGCCCCACGTGCGGCCGTCATCTTTCGACCGCATCAACTCCACGCGTCCGAACGGGCACACATGCGCCTCGCGCGAACCGCTGACCACCACCAGCAACTCGCCGTTACGCCTCCGGGCCAGCGTCGGCCAGCCGTGGTAGTGATTTTCATCCGCGGTGATGTTTCGGATTTCGATGATATCGGCACGCGGAGCGCTGCGCGCCAGGGGGGCAGTGGCTGCCAGGGTGAGTAAAGAGCGACGGGTCCACATTGTTTCGTAGCGTAGCAAGGAAAAAATAGGCCGGATGGCACCGGGGGTTCCCGGGCATCCGGCCTGTCCACAGAAACAGTTGCGACTTGCTCTAACGTTTCGGTCCGAAGTATGCGATGAAGCCCACCAGGAACGTGCTCTGCGCCTTTGCCGAGGCCAGTTCGTTCCCGCGGTCAAAGAACGGCCGGTCGGACCAATCGCGGCGGTATTCCACGCGCGTCAGGAACCCTTCCTTCATCTTAAAGTCAGCCGTTAAGGTCACTTCCTTCAACTTCTGCGCCGTGCCGGTGATGAAGCCGCGCTTGTCGTCGTACACTTCAAAGCGCTGCGCCAGCGCGAACCAGTCGTTCGGAGCGTAGCGGTTCGCCAACGCGATACCCCACCAATCGTTGTTCTGGCCGCCTTTGACTTTGTCGTTGCCGAAGTCGAAGTTCACATACATCGAGTTCTTGTCCGTCGGGCTGAAGGTCAAAACGTTGTCCCAGAAGTGGCGGTATCCTTCGTTCGTATTCGTCTTCTCCGGGCCAACGTAGTAGTTGGAGAACCAACTCACCTTCTTGCTGGTCATCGCGGAGGTGAACCCGAAGGTCTTCCCGCTGTTGTTGTCCTCGACATTGTTCCAGCCGTTGATGATCTGCACGCCACCGGACCACCAACTGGTGATCGGCTTACTCATGCGTGCGCCGAAGTGGTAGTACGGGCCGTTCGCGTAGAGGTAGGCACGCGAGTAGTTCCAGTTCAAGTGGGTCTCGGTGGGTTCTGCCCCCGCTGACGTGACGAACTTTCCGAAGTCAAACTGGAAGCCGCCCGCGTTCGGAGGTTTCACGCTGACGTATGCCTGCATGATGTTTTCGTGTACCCGGAGACCGTCGCGGCCGGGTTCGGTGAGGTGGAAGATGTCAAAGGCTCGGCCGTAGCCGATATCCATACGGAAGCCTACAGGGTCCGGGCCATGCTGTAATTCCAGCTTGGCCATATTTAAACTGAACGAGTTCGCGCGTACATCGAAGTTGCGCAGATTATTGGCCTTGGATGCGGGGTGGTTGGCGTTGAACGAGTAGTAACCGTCGATCAACCCGCTGAACTCGATCGGGCCCAAGGACCAGGGCGATGATGCAGGGGCTGGCGCCGGAGTGGGCTCCGGTGCGGGCTGACTGGTCTGTGACGTCTGTGCCAGTGCTGTAACGGTTAGACTCAGGAGGCAGGCCGCTACCCTCAGGTCTCTGCGTGGGGACATTCGTTTCTTTAACTCCAAATCGTTGCGTTGTGTTTTCAGATACCGCGATCAGGTGATCCCACTGTAAGTGCGGAAAGGTTGGAAGTACCAATCAAAAAAACTGATCGAGCAGATAGGGATGTCGGTTTAAAGCCCCTAACTGTATGATTTAAATCGCCTTAGCCTGCGGGTATAGAAATTCATAATGCGCTCCATCAAAACCTTTTAGTTGTTTGTGGCGTTTCCGGCGCGGCATCCTGATGATGTTCCACCCCAGTCTTTTACGCCCCGACGAGGTTCCTGAATGCACAGACTGTTCAGCTTGCTCTCTCTCACCGCGGCGGCTGCACTAGCCCAGACAGCCGCACCTGATAAGATCGCTGCGCTCGAAGGCGCGGTCGCCAGCGCGCAAACATCCGGCGATAACGCTTGGCTGCTTACCAGTTCCGCACTCGTGCTAATGATGACCGGCCCCGGCCTCGCCCTTTTCTATGGCGGCCTGGTCCGTAAGAAGAACGTTCTCGGCACCATGATGCAAAGCTTCATCATGATGGCGTGGGTAACGGTCCTCTGGGCCCTGGCGGGCTATAGCCTCGCCTTCGGCGAAGGCAATGCCTTCATTGGCGATCTCCGTTATCTGTTCCTCAATGGTGTCGGTGCCGATCCTAACGGCGACTACGCCGCAACCATCCCCCAGCAGACGTTCATGGTGTTCCAGCTGATGTTCGCCATCATCACCCCCGGCCTCATCACCGGTGCTTTTGCCGAACGCATGAAGTTCAGTGCGCTGCTGCTGTTCACCACACTCTGGCTGTTTATTGTCTACTTGCCCATGGCTCACATGGTGTGGGGTAAGGGCGGCTTGCTCAATGCTTTCCTTGGTGGCCAGTTCCGCTGCTTCGACTTTGCGGGCGGCACCGTCGTTCACATCACGTCCGGTATCTCCGCCTTAGTCTGCGCCCTTTATCTCGGTAAGCGCAAAGGCTTTGGCGTGGAGCCGATGAAACCGCACAGCCTGGTGCTCAGCTTTATCGGCGCCTGCCTCCTGTGGGTCGGCTGGTTCGGCTTCAACGCCGGTAGCGCTCTCGGTTCCGGTGCCCTGGCCTCCAGCGCGTTCGTTGCCACTCACTTCGGCGCGGCTGCCGCGGCGCTTGGCTGGCTGGCCGCCGAATGGCTGCACAATGGCAAGCCCAGTGTGCTGGGTGGTATCTCCGGCGCCGTTGCCGGTCTGGTCGCCATCACGCCCGCTTCCGGTTTTGTGAAGCCCATGCCCGCGCTTATCATCGGCGCCGCTGCCGGCTTCGTCTGCTATGCGATGGTGGTCATTGTGAAGTCCAAGGTCGGCTATGACGACTCGCTGGACGCCTTCGGCGTGCACGGCGTCGGCGGTACGTTGGGGGCCCTGCTCACCGGCGTGTTCGCAACCAATGAAGTCAACAATGCCCTCAAGGACAGCGCCGGTAAGCCCCTGCCGCTCGGTCTGGTGGACGGCAACGCGGGCCAGATCGTCGATCAGGCGATTGGCGTCGGCATCGCTCTCGCCTTGGGTATCGTGGGCACGCTCATCATCCTCAAGATTTGCGATATCGTGATGGGCGTCCGCGTCGGTGTCGAGGATGAAATCAGCGGTCTCGATCTCACCCAGCACGGCGAAGAAGGGTACAATCTGGAGTCCTAAGGGGAGCTAACAACGCCATGAAGAAAATTGAAGCCATCATTCAGCCGTTCAAGTTGGAAGAGGTCAAGGAAGCGTTGAAGGCCATCGGCATCGACGGGATGACCATCACCGAAGTCCGTGGCCATGGCCGTCAGAAGGGCCATAAAGAGGTCTACCGCGGTCAGGAATACACTGTCGATCTATTGCCTAAGGTGAAGATCGAGATGGTGGTTCCCACCCCGCGCGCCGAGGAGGTCATCCGCCGTCTGGCCGATGCCGCCAGAACCGGAAAGATCGGAGATGGGAAAATCTTTGTTTACGATGTCGCAGAGGCTATCCGAATCCGAAATGACGACCGTGGTGAAGCCGCGCTCTGAGCATGGCCGGGGGCTCGACCAGTTAAAGCCGGCCTTTCTGGAGACCGGCGATGCCGCCACGGTGTTGGCGGCCAGGAACCAGTGGGTGGAAAGCCAGGTGACGGGGGCCTTTGCCGTGCACCTGGCTTCGGCCTTTCCTTCGGGATTGGCAGTGCTGGCAGTAGGCGGCTTCGGACGCGCCGAACTGTTCCCCCACTCCGATGTCGACATCTGTCTCCTGGTCGAGAACGAGAAACAGGCCGAGGAGCGGCGTGACGCTATCTCGAAGTTTATCCAGGCCCTCTGGGACAGCCACCTTCGCGTAAGCCAGTCGGTGCGCACCGTTCCTGAGTGCTGCGAACTGCATGACCAGAACATAGAACTAAACGTCAGCCTTATCGACCAGCGTTACCTGGCCGGTGATCTGGAGTTGTACGCCCGCCTCCAGCCGAAGCTGAAGAAGTTCTTTGAAAATAACCGTAGCGTGCTGGCGCGCCAGATTTGCAAACTGGCCCGCACCCGCCACAAGCAGTTCAACGACACCATCTACCACCTGGAGCCCAACCTCAAGGAAGGGCCCGGCGGACTGCGTGACCTGCAACTGGTGGACTGGTTCCGCAAGATGGAACTGCCCGGCATGAACGACATCGCCTCGCCGGAGGATCTCGATCCGGCGCGCCGCTTTGTCTACCAGGCGCGCACCTATTTGCACTACCGCACCGGGCGCGATAACAACGTGCTCAACTTCGACGCGCAGGAGGAACTGGCCGAACAACCGTTCTCTTCCCAGGCGGGTCCCGAAGTGTGGATGCGCGATTTCTATCGCTATGTGCGTTCCATCTCGCGTGCCTGCATGCGTTCCATGGACGCCGTCGAATCGCGAAACACCTCGCTGCTTTCCGGTTTCCGCGACTGGCGTACACGCCTGTCTAACTCCGATTTCACCGTCTCGCGCGACCGCATCTATTTGAAGGCGCCGTTGGCGCTCGAACGGGATCCGGACCTCATCCTGCGCCTGTTCCAGTTCGTGGCACGGCATGGCTTGCCGCTGGCACTCGAAACCGAGCGCCGCGTGCAGGAGCACCTGCCGCAGTTTGAAAGCCACATTGCCAGGATGCAGCCGCTGTGGCCGGCCTTGCGCGAACTGCTCTCGCTGCCGCACGTCGCCATGGCTTTGCGTGCCATGGAAGACACGGGTGTGCTGCGCCTCATCTTCCCGGAGTGGGAGATGGTGGAGTGCCTGGTGGTGCGCGACTTTTATCATCGCTACACCGTCGACGAGCACACCATCGTCACCATCGAGAACCTGCAGAACCTGGCCCGCACTACCGAACACGGCCATCGGCGGTTTGCCACTATGTTGGCTGAACTCGATGAGCCAGCGGTCTTGCGTCTGGCTCTGCTGTTCCATGACGTGGGCAAAGGCGCGCGCACGGGTGACCACTCGCGCGAAAGCGCGAAGCTTGTGGTGCAGGCCATGGCCCGCATCCAGGTGCCGGAGAAGTGGCGCAAGCTCGTTCTGTTCCTGGTGGACCAACACCTGGCGCTGTCGGCTGCCATGACGTCGCGCGATCTGGATGATCCCGCCACCGCCCGCATGCTGGCCGACAAGGTGGGCACCATCGAAGCCCTGAAGTATCTCACCGTGATGACCTACGCCGATGTGTCGGGCGTCAATCCCACGGCGCTCTCGCCCTGGCGGCTGGAGCAGTTGTGGCGCGTCTATCTCGCCACTCACGACGAACTCACCCGCGAGTTGCAGACCGACCGCATCTCGGCTCCGGTAGAGCAAAGCGACGAACGCACCGCCTTCCTCAAAGGGCTGCCCGTCCGTTACCTGCGCACCCATACCGAAGAGGAGATCGAGCTTCATCTCGAACTCGACCGCCGCCGCAAGGATGCCGAAATCGCCATCGACGTCCGCAAAGGCCCCGGTGGTTACGAACTGACGGTGCTCGCCAAGGACAGGCTGTATCTGTTCGCCGCCGTGGCCGGCACGCTGTCCAGTTTCGGCATGAACATCCTCAAAGCCGAGGCCTTCGCCAACCAGCAGGGCACCATCCTCGACACCTTCGTCTTCGCCGATCCATCGCGAAGCCTGGAGTTGAATCCGCCGGAGATGGACCGTCTGCAGGTAACGCTGGAGCGCGTTCTGCTCGGCAAACAGCAGGTGCGCGACCTGCTGAAGTATCGCCCCAAACCCGTGCTGCCCAGCAAGCGCAGCATGATCATTCCGAAAGTCTCGTTCAACAATGAGGCGTCGGAATCGGCAACGCTGGTCGAAATCGTGGCCGAAGACCGCCCTGGCCTCCTCTACGACATCGCCTCGGCGCTATCGAATAACGGCTGCAATATTGAATTGGTGCTGGTGTCCACTGAGGCTCATAAGGCCATGGACGTGTTTTACATCAGCCACGGCGGCCGCAAACTGAGTGAGACGCTCATGCCGCCCCTGCGCAGTGCGCTGGAGCGCGCCTGCATGCCTCAATAGGGAGTCCGCCGCGGATTCCCTTTCCATTCATTGAACGGGGCCATCGCTTCCGGAAGCTCTACGTGCGCCATCGGAATGCTGCGCTGTTCCGGCGCCAGTGGAATCTGCTCGTAGATGAACGCATCGTCGAACCCTGCCGCCGCCGCCTGTTGCTGCGTGGCGGCGAAGTACACGCGGTCGATGTGTGCCCAGTAGATCGCGCCCAGGCACATCGGGCATGGCTCGCAGCTGGTGTATAACTCGCAGCCCGGCAGTTGATACACACCTAGCTTGCGGCAGGCTTCGCGAATCGCCAGTACCTCGGCGTGCGCGGTCGGATCATTGATCGCCGTGACTTGATTTACGCCTTCTCCGATCACTTCGCCATCCTTCACGATAACGGCTCCGAACGGACCCCCGGCGCTGCTGCGGGCGTTCGTCGCCGCCAGTTCAATGGCACGATGGAGAAAGCGGTGCTGCACAACTTGATTATAGGGATGTGAACGCGAATGTTCGTGGAACGTTGGCAGGGCGCACGTGCCGAACCGGTGGTGGTCTTCCTGCATCATGGAATCGGCTCGGTCAGCCAGTGGCGCGACTTTCCTCGCCGTTTGTGCGAGGCCGTTGGGCTGCCGGGGCTGGCCTATGACCGGGAGGGGCACGGCAAGTCCGAACCTCGGGTTCAGGCGATCGGCCCCGATTACCTGCATATCGAGGCACGCCGGCTGGAAGCGCTGCTGGATCAGGAACAGGTCCGGAATCCGATTCTGGTGGGGCATTCCGATGGCGGGTCCATCGCGCTGCTATGCCGCACGCCCGTGCGCGCCATCCTCACCGAGGCTGCCCATGTCTTCGTGGAGGACATCACGCGCCAGGGCATCCGCGACGTTGTGGCGGAAGCGGACCGTCTGCTACCGCGCCTCCGCAAACATCACGGCGACAAGACCGAAAAGCTGTTCTGGGACTGGGCCGGCATCTGGCTATCGCCGGCATTCGACAACTGGGAAATCAGCGCGGACATAATTCGCGGACGCCAGATCCTGGCGCTGCAGGGAAGGGAAGACCCTTACGGTACGGTCCGCCAACTGGAAGCCATCGGAGGTGAGTCGGTACTGATTCCCAACTGCCGCCACGAGCCGCACCACGAGGCTCCAGAGGCTACCTTCGACTTGATGCGTGACGCAATTCTGCGCTGGCGCTAACTAAGCTAGCGTTTCGTGCCAAACCCGGAGTTGCTGCCGCCTCCGAAGCCCGAACTGCCGCCGAACCCGCCCCCGGTGCTGCCGCTCGTGCCGTTGTTGAAGGTGCCGCCACCGCTGCCCATTTTCCCGCCACCGAGACCGTTACCCCCACCCCCAAGGGCGCTGCCGCCGCTGCCGAAGCCCATGCCATTCTGCTGCATGCCCTGCGTCGCCTGCGTGTTCAGATTCACGCCGCTGCTGGTCATCGCGCTATCGCGGCGCGCATCGTACAGGAACTCCCATTCCTGGTAGAGGTCGCGTTCATTTACCAGCATGATCGACTTGCCCTCGAACTTGCTGGCTACCCCCGCGATCCCCGCGCCCATTGTCTGTGACAATCCCGAGTTCATGCCGCCCCCGATTCCGCCCGGAGCCGAGGGGCGTGTCAGGCTGTTCATGATCTGTTGGCCAACCCCCTGGTTGATGATCGGCGACTGTCCGGTGCCGCCTTGCGCGCCTCCGAAACCGCTGTTGGGTTGGCCCATGGTGCCGTTACCCGGTTGCCCCATCGGCGACGGCTGCCCGTAGCCTGGCTGCCCGAAGCCACCCTGTTGATAGGGGTTCGTGCCTTGCTGCTGATACGGATTCTGCGCCTGCTGCTGGTAGGGATTGGCCGCCTGCTGTTGATAAGGATTTATACCCTGCTGCTGATACGGGTTCGCGTACGGGTTCTGCTGCGGCACCACACCGCCAGTCTGTGAACTTGCTGGGACCTGCGTGCCGTACATCGGGAAGCGCTGTACGTTCCCCGGCACTTGCCCGGCCGGCGAAATGTACGGGTTCACCGGGTTGATCCCGGTGGTCCCCTGCAGGTTCGGCGTCATCACGCCAGGCTGGCCGATAGCCGTGGGATAGGTGCCGGGAATGGTGCCCGGCTGCGCGGCGGTTGGATAGGTGCTGGGATATGTGGGGTACCCCATCTGCCCCTGCTGCATCGGCCCCACCTGTTGATATGGCACCGGCTGCCCTTGCGGGTTATTCGGATTGAAGCCTTGCGAATTGGTGGCTTGGGACGGATAGTTTGGGTTGTACTGCTGCTGCTGTTGCATTTGCTGCTGCATCAGTTGCTGTTGCTGCTGTTGTTGCTGCAACAACTGCTGCTGCTGCGGGTTGAAGTAGCCGCCCTGCCCCGCCTCGCTGTAATTCTGCTGCTGGCCCGGAACCTGTCCCTGGCCTTGTCCATCGGCCCCCGGCGCCGGCATGCCTTGCGCGGCAATGCCACGCTGCTGGTCCCGATTGACGGCCGGATTCGCGGTGGCATTGGCACTGGTGGGCGCCGCGCCCATCACGGGCCCTTCGCTGATAAAGCTATTCGACCAACCTTCCTTCTTCCCCTGGTTCTGCTTGTTTACTACCGAATCGGTGAACTCGCCGTTCGGCCCGATATGCACCAGGCGCCAGTCATCCTTGCCCGTCAGCGGATCGCTGTAACGGCGGCGCAGAAAACGCAGCGTGCCGTCTTTCTCCAGCGCATCCATATTAGGCGGATACTGCTTCTTCTTGCGGACGTAGAGCTGGATGGCGCGGCGGTACTCCATTCCGCGATCCACCACCATCTCCTCCCGCATGCGCTGCGACTCAAAGGCCTGCCGCGGCATTTCTACGTACATGCTCAGCGCCAGGGCTGCCGCCAGTAGAAACACGAACAGCAGCATGAAGCCGGATTCGCTCGGGCGGGCTTTGACGGGATGGGCGTACTGCATATGAGAATCCTTAGCCGGCGTTCGGAGGCTCTTCCAGCTGCAACGTCTGCTGGTGCTTGTGCTCGGTGTCCTCTACTACTACCGAGTTTAAGCGGATCTGCACCACTTTGTAGCGGCGCTTGATCAGGTCGCCCTCATTGACGACGAAGATGTCCTCCCCTTCCAGGAAGAACACTCGCTTCACGCCGCCCGTGCGGGCCGAGCTATACCCATAGAACTTCAAGGGAATCGGAGGCGGGGGCGGCTTCACCGCGGCTGCCGGCTTCACTTCCGCTGGCTTCGGCTGCGGATGCAACATCGCCACATCCAGCCGTCCCTTGCTCTTCGGCTTACCCACTTCGATCTTCGGGACATCCCCCGTCTTCACAGCTTCCGGCGGCGGCTGCGTTCCTAAATCAAACAAACTGCGCTGCCCGCCCGATAACGTCACGTTCTGCAACTTCGCCAGCAGGTCCAGACGCAGCGTCGGATCCACCTTCATCGGATCGGGGCGGTCTTCGGGCCTGGCCGGCTTCAACGATGGCCGGAACTCGCCAACGGACTGGCGTCCGCTCATCACCTGCCGGCGCTGCGCCATCCGTTCGGACGTAGCCTGTTGTGCCGGTGTGGGCGCCCCGGCGGAATCCGGGCTCGGAATCGCTCCCGCGGGCCGCGGTGCCGACTGGCTCTGCCGTGCACTCTCCGGAATATCCGGCCCCGACAGCAGATTGGTATAGATGGAGTAAGCCGCCAGCAAGCCTAAGCCCGCCAGCATCGCTATTTTCTTCGGTTCCGCGCCCA
The DNA here is from genome assembly GCA_016789745.1 of Bryobacterales bacterium. Taxonomy (GTDB): domain Bacteria; phylum Acidobacteriota; class Terriglobia; order Bryobacterales; family Bryobacteraceae; genus CADEFT01. The sequence goes on along the minus strand of JAEUQF010000319.1, from coordinate 36,033 downwards.
GTTTCATGGCAACTCTTCCTTAGCCGCGGCGGCTGCCGGTTTCGGGGTGGCCGCCTGGGCCACCTGCGGGAAGGCGCCGTCGTCTCTTACAAAGACGTTCACCTTCATGTTGATGTTGAGTACGCCTTGCCCACCCTGTTGCGGCGTCGCTGCCAGGCTCTCCACAATGAAGAACCGCGGCGAGCGGTCAATCCGGTTCACATACTTGATCAGGTCGCCGTAGTTGCCTTCATAATTGGCCGTGATCGTCATCATGGCCAGGTTTTCGGTACCTTCAATCCCCTCAAACGCGAAGCTGTGTTCTTTCGGCTTGATACCGGAGTCCTTTGCCATGCTGGTCAACTCCGACACCAGCGTGGAGGCCGCTGTGCGACGCCCCAGGAAGTACTTGCCCAGGAACTGATCGCCTTCGTTGCGCGCCTTTTCGGATTTGGTGGTCAGAATCCGCAACTGCCCGATGCGCGTCTTCGTAGTGACCTGCTGCTTTTTCAGACTCACCAACTGCTCTTCCAACTGCAGCGGCGTCTCCGCCCAGGGCCGGAACGCGAACAGCGCCGCCACCACGTTCGCCGCCAGCAGGAGGCCGACAATGATACGCCCTGTCGTCTGCGGATCCGCAGTTACGTGGTGTGCCTTCAGCGGCACCTTCTCCGTGATCTTCGATTTCAGTTCGCTGAGCTTAGAGCTTCTGGGCATAGTTCACGTTGATCCGGTAGCGGTACAGCGGCTCGGTTTGCGACGGCGGCAGCCAGTTGGCGACATGCGTCGCGCCAAACTGCGCCGAGCCTTCCATCTTCATCAGCATCTCGATCACAGGCTCCGAACTGGCGGCCGCCACCACCATCTCCAAATAGATTTCGTTGGCCGGCGTCACCTGCGGCCGCACCTGCACCAGCCGCACGTTATAGGGCGTCACCTTCTCCAAATCGGCGAAAATGCGCGTCCAACTGATACCCTTGCGGAACAGCAACTGGTTCAGAAATACGCTCCGCTCGATCACTTCGCCGTTCTCCGGCTGGCGCAGAATTGCTTCCAGCCGGTTCTGTTCCCGCTGCAGCCCGGCCAACTGCTGCTTGGCGGCCTCGACATCCTGCCGCGCCTCGGACGCCTCATCACGGCCAAGCACCGCCGCGTAGGTCAGATATCCCAGCGTCAACAGCAGCACGGCGCTCATCGCCACCGTGGCGACAATATAGGGCCGCTCTTTGCGGAACGGCTCACTCGAAAGATTGATCTGGATCTTCACGCGGCCACCTCCAGCGACGCCACGCCCGTTCCCGCCAGGTATCCCAACAGCCCGGCATTCGATGTGCCGATGGTGCCCAGTGCCGAGCGTAGCGGCTCCACCGTTGTGCCCAACTCCGCCTCCAACCCGGGCGCGATCACTTCTCCGAAAGAGCCAAAGCCGCACAACAGCAGCCGCTCCGGCTTCTTCTTGAACTCATCTTCAATGTAGGCGTAGGTGGGATACAGAATCGCGAGCACGGCTTCCGCCGTCAATTGATCCAACTCCACGCAGCGGTACATGCGGAGCGCGTTCTGATCCACCACGGCCACCGTCAGTGCACTGCCACTCAGCTTGGCGACAATCTCCAGCCCGCTCGGCTGCACCATGTTCAATGCCGACAACGCCGATATCGTCACCAGGCCCGGATGCAGGCCCGAAACCCGCAACGGCGCCTCATAGCGAGCCAGAATCTCCAGCGAAACTACCGCCACCACCACGTCGCGCTTCTTGCGCCCGCTCGCCGCCGGCTGCACGTGGAAGCTCACGTTGGCCGCATCCAGATCAAACGGCACGCTCTTCTTTACGCGGAACCGTACCAGCGAAAGCTGTTCTGCCGGCTCGGAAGGGAAACTGTCGAAATCCAGCACCGCCACCCGCGCACAGTAATCGGGCAGGATGATGGCGCAGGGACGGCGCCGCCGGTCTTCCGGCACAATCCGCATCACCGCCTGCTCCAGCAGTTCCGGTTTCAGGACGTTATCCTTCACCGGCGAGATCGCCATCACGCCGGGCTCCAAAGGTTGAAAGCCGGATGCCAGCGTCTTGCCATGCTGCACCCAGGCAATCCCTGTCTCGGAGAACTCAAATACGAATTCCGGCGGCGGGTCCGTAAGCAGGTGGCGAATCTTATCTACCAGCGACATTAGCCCTCGATGAACGTGACCTTGTTGACTTCCTTTAAGGTGGAGATGCCCATCCGCACCTTCTCCACCGCCGATTCCCGCAGGAACCGCATGCCCTCTTCCTTCGCCGCGCGCTTCACTTCACTCCCCGGACGCCGCTGCAGAATCATCTCGCGGATGCGCTCGGACAGATCCAGCAGTTCGTGAATCGCCGTACGGCCGCGGTACCCGGTGCCGCCGCATTCAAAACAGCCCGCGCCCTCATAGAAGGTGACATCGCGCCATTCTTCCAGCTTCAGCCCTGATTCCACCAGGTATTCATCGGTGTATTCCACCGGCTTCTTGCAGTGCTCGCAGATCATGCGCACCAGTCGCTGCGCCAAAATGCAGTTCAGGGCCGAGACGAAGTTATAGGCCTCCACGCCCATGTTCAGGAAGCGGCCCAGCACGTCGATGACGTTATTGGCGTGGACGGTGGTGAACACCAGGTGTCCGGTGAGCGCGGCGTTGATGGCAATCTGCGCGGTTTCCTGGTCGCGGATTTCGCCCACCATGACCTTATCCGGGTCATGGCGCAGGATGGAGCGCAGGCCGCGGGCGAAGGTAAGCCCCTTCTTCTCGTTTACCGGGATCTGCGTGATGCCCTTGATCTGGTATTCGACGGGGTCCTCAATCGTGATGATCTTGTCTTCGTCGTTCTTGATTTCCATCAGCGCGGCGTACAGCGTGGTGGTTTTACCGGACCCCGTCGGCCCCGTCACCAGTACCATGCCGTAGGGCTCCTTGATGGCGCGGCGGAAGCGGGTGATATCGTGCTCGGAGAATCCCACCACGTCCAGGCTGAGCGAGGAAAACTTTTCGCTCATCGACTCTTTGTCCAGGACGCGGAGAACGGAGTCTTCGCCGTGGATGGTCGGCATCACCGAGACGCGGAAGTCGATCAGGCGGCCCTTGTAGCGGACGCGGAAACGGCCGTCCTGCGGCACGCGCCGCTCGGCGATGTCCAACTCGCTCATAACCTTGATACGGCTGATGATGGTGGAATGCCATTCCTTCGCGATCGGCGGCATGGCGTATTGCAGCACACCGTCGATGCGGTACTTGATGGCCACTTCCTGGTCGCGCGTTTCGATGTGAATATCGGAGGCGCGGCGTTCGAGCGCGTTGAAAATGGTGGTGTCGACCAGCTTGATAACGGGGGCGATGTCCGAATCGGTGCCCGTAAGCCTATCAATCGATAGCGTTTCGTCCTGGTTTTCTTCGTCCCCGACAACGTCCAGCGCGAAGCCTTCGGTCACCTCGTCCAGCACGCGCTGGCTTTGTTCGGTTTTTTTCAGCAGATCCGAGATCTGCGACAGCGTCGCCACCTTTACCTGCAGCCGCTTACCGAGCAGGATCGACAGTTCGTCGATGAGGTTCAGGTTTCGCGGATCGGCCAAGGCAATGGACAAATGTCCGTTCTCGGCACTCAGCGGGACGAAGTTATAGCGAAACATCAGGTCGACCGGGACGGAGGAAAAGAGGCTGTGGTCGATGCGCTCTTCCTTCAGGTCGACATACTCGCACCGGTAGCGGCCAGCCATTGCCTTGGCCTGGTTTGCTTCCAGTTGAGGGTCACGGAATTGGGGACGGTCGGGGGCTGCCATGCTTCGACATAGAGAAAGACGTACCAGGAGGGCAGGACGTGGAGGGAAAATGAACTACACGAAGTTCGTGTTACACTGACTTCGTGTCAGAATCCAAGACCCCCAAGCTCAAGAACGTCACCATCACCTTGAAGCCTGAGGTCGCCCAATGGGCCCGCCGACTGGCTGCGGAGAAGAACACCTCCGTCTCCAGACTCGTCGGCGAAATGCTCGAAAAAGAGATGCGCCGTACAGATGAGTATTGGGCGGCGTATGAACGCTGGAAGCTGATAACTCCGGTTACCGAGGGCCTCTCCGCCTCCGAACGCGGCCGCCGTGAAGACTGGTATGACCGTTCCAACCGCGAATAGGCAGTTCTTCGTTGACACTAACGTGCTGCTGTACACTCTGGATGGACGCGACCAGGGCAAGCAGCACGCCGCCCGGGAGTGGGTGGACAGACTCTGGTTCTACAGCGCCGGTGCGGTAAGCTGGCAGGTCTTAAACGAGTTCTACCAAGCTGGCAGGTACAAGCTGAAATGGCCAGATGATAAGCTGCGGCACGACGTTGAGACCCTAGCCCTTTGGGAACCGGTTCCGAATACGCTCTCGCTCGCGCGCCGGGCCTGGTTCTGGATGGACAACGCGTCCCTTCATTATTGGGACGCGCTTGTTGTAGCCGCGGCAGAGCAGGCCTGTTGTGCCTACCTGCTCACCGAGGATTTGCAGACCGGCCGGAAATTCGCCGGCTTGACCGTCGTCAATCCCTTTGCGCACTCACCCGCCGACCTCGGGCTGAAAGTCTACTTGCATTGACGTTACTTGCGGGGATCCTCGCCTAACTCGAAAGCCGGCCCTTCCCAGCGCTGTTTGCCGCCCGCGGTCTGCACCACGAAACGGAAAGTCCCCGGGCCCAGGTAGAGGTTCGCGCGGCAAGGCCGGGGACATTGGCCATCGCAACTCCAGCCGTCCCAAGCCTTTACGACAAGCGTCTCGCCGCGGGCCAGGCGCCGCGTGGCGCCCGTTTCCGGCTCGTCGCAAGAGGCGATGAGCCGGACATCGGCATCCGTATTGGTCCAGGTGCCGCCTTCCTGCTTCTCCACTACCACATGGAGCTCCAACTCCACGTCCGGGCCCTCATTCGTCACCGAGAAGGCGCCCGGTTTTTCCAGGTTTTTGATCACGATAGCGGAACTCACAGCACCTCCTGCGCAGGCTGTCAAAGCGATTACGGTCAGAGCCAGCCCTAGCGCCTCACGTCGAAATTGTCCCATACGCGTGACTCCCGCACGTTCGGATTACTGGACGCGTTGCCGGCCACCACGTTACAGCTCGAGGTCTGTGCCGAAGTCAGCACGCCTGCGAACCGTTTGTCTGTCGCCGCACCGGAGAAGACACGGCTGACGTTGCCACCGACGCCCCCTGCTACCGGTGCGGCCGTCAGACTGCCCGTCGTCGGCGGAAAAGCACTCGCGGTAAATCGATATTGCCAGTGCATGTTCCAATAGAGATGCTTCAACTGGTGGAACACTCCCGCCGGATCCCGCACCACGAAGATCGTGGCAAAATGGAACTCCAGTTGGACCTCCCGCAGGAAGTTCGGCTGTCCGGTCAACGTGTTCGTCACTGTAATCGGATACGTTTCGCTGGGGGTATCCCGGAACACGACGGAAACCGTCTGCGGGAAGGGATTGCCCGCGCCGGGACCTGCGCGCAGCGCCGGATTGGTCGAGTAGAAAATGTCGCTCACCGGCCCTACGGTATCCCGGCAGGCCTGTCCGGGACGAGCCGGGGGCCGCGCCCGCTGCTGAAACGCGCTGCCGTGGTTGTTCAACCGGCCACGGTAGTAGCCCCAATTGGTTTCAATCCATTGCGCCTGGATCCAACCCACCAGCCAGCCGGCCGTGGGATCCGCCGCCAGTCCGTTCAACTGCACCGATCCGGCCAAGTGGATGGTCTGCGAGGTGAAGCGGACATTGGTGGCGTTAATGGTGGGCGCGTTGACGCCGGGCCGCGAGGTAACAGTCACAGCCGCGGAATTCGGAACAATCGAGATAGCCATTCGGGACGGGAGAACCTCCGATGAACGATACGTGCGAACCGCAAGGCAAAGCCATCACTTTGCCGTACCTTCCCGGATGCGCACATTCTGGAATACCACCCGCGACCCCTGATTCCGCAGCTGCAAGCGGCCCTTCCGGCGCTTTTCCAGTTCCACGTCGCGATAGCTGGTCTGCTGTAAGCCGGTCTGGAAAGCCTGCGAGTCCTGCGCGTATTCCAAAACCAGGGCGCCGTCCAGCCAGTGTTGCACCTTACCACCTGCCACCACAATCCGGCTGGAATGACTCAGGCCGGACACCGGCGCCTGGCCAGGCAGGATATCGTACAGAGATCCGGTCCGCTGCTTTGGCGATGTTCCTCCACCGCGGCTGCTATCGTCCAGCAGTTGGTATTCCAGGCCCACCACGTCACGATAGTACTGCCTCTCCAGCGAGTCATTCACCCGCATGGATCCGACCAGGCCCACCACCGCCAGCAGCACCATGGCGAATCCCGCCGCGGCCGCGCGGTGCTTGTACCGCAGGCGTCCGGCCAGGAAAACGACGATGCTCAGCAGCAACGTTACTCCGGACGCCGCGGCGATGAACTCCGGCAGTGGTTCCAGATCCGGCGGCACCGGCTGGTACTCGGCTAAATACCGCACGCCCGAATCGCCGCCCGGCGCGATCTCCCACTCCCAGCGTAAGTCGAAGTCCTGATAGGCCTTCGCGCTATGCAGGGAGCCGCCGCCACGAGGCTCGGACAACTCCAGGCAGGTCCCTCGAACGGTCCAGCCCTGTGCCGGAAACGGCAAATCCAGTCCGGCCTGCCACTGTGCTTTCGCAGAGGTATCAGAGAGCAGCTTCCAGCCGTCAGCCTGTTCCTCCGCCGAGAGGCGAAAATCCGTGCAGGGATCAGCCATTGCAGAGCCTCTAGCGCGACCCGCCGCCCAGCGTGTCCGAGAGCGAGAAGATCGGCAGGTAGAGCGCCACCAGCACAAAGGCTACAAACCCGCCCATGAAGATCATAATCGCCGGCTCAATCAGGCTCAGCGTGGCTGTCATCTGCGTGGTGACGTCCTCTTCGTAGAACTCCGCTACAGAGTTCAACATAGCCGGCAGGGCGCCCGTCGATTCCCCAACCTCAATCATGTCAATCGCAAGCGAGGGGAAGATCTTGCTCGCATCGAGAGACCGCGATAAGGGCTGCCCCTCCTTCACCGACTGCCGCGCGCGTTCCAACGCCTTCCGCAACAGCCGCGACTCCAGCGACGTAAATGCCGTTTCCAGCGCCTGCATCAGCGGAATGCCGCCCAGCAGCAGCGTACTCAACACGCGCCCCAACTGCGCCATCTGGTATTTGATCCAGATAGGTCCCAGAACGGGCGTACGCAGCGTCCATTTGTCCAGCCGCTCCTTACCCATCTCGGTCCGCGTCCACAGCCGGACCGCCACTACCGTGGCGATTACGCTAAGCCCGATCACGACGATGTAGTCGTGCGCCACCGTGCCGACCGTGATCAGCATCTGCGTAATGCCCGGCAGCGCCGCGCCCAACCCCGAATAAAGCGTCGCAAACTGTGGCACTACGTACGTCACCATGAAGATGATCAGCATCGTCACCAGCACGATGAGCACCGCCGGGTAGATCAGCGCCAGCATCAGCTTCTTCTTCACCGTCATCGACATGCGCTGGTAAGCCAGGTACCGCTCCAAAACCTCCACCAGCGCCCCCGACTTCTCACCCGCCATGATCGTCGTCACGTAAATCGGCGGAAACACGCCGGCGGCTTCGAACGCATCCGACAGCAGCGCCCCGTTCCGCACTTCGTCGCGCACCGTCTGGATGTGCTTGGACAGCTTCGGATCCGTCAACCGGTCCGCCAGCAGGTCCAGGCACTTGAGTATCGGAAGTCCGGCGCGCACCAGCGTCAGAAACTGCTGGTTGAAGATCAGGAACTTCTCCATGTTGATCTTCTTCGACTTGCCGCCGACACCGAGCCCGGAAACCAGGCTCTTGCCGCTCGGCTTGATCGAATAGATCAGAAACCCCTGCGACTGGAAGCGATCCCGGATCTCCTTTTCCGAATCCGCCTCGGCAAGCTGTTCCTTGATCTGGCCGCGGGCATCCGCATACTTGAGCAGGTATTCCGCCATCTACGTCAAAGTATGACGCGAATGCCCGCCCGGGCGTGGAGTACGAAGCGCTACAATCGGGGAACGGTTGTATGGCCTTGCGAATCCATCTTTCGCTCTTTCTGCTAGGCGGCATTCCTTTCGTTGGTAATGCCTCCGACTGCACCTTTCGCCGCGATCCTGACGAGTATCTCACCCGCCAACTCCGCGTTCATCGCCAGACCATGGAGACTGTCTCCAAATATGCCCCGCGGGCTGCCTCCGGCGTGCGCAACGTCGACCCATCCTCCGTCGCCCGCCGCGACTTCATCGACTCCTACATCTTTGATCAGCTTGCCGAACGTGGCATTGAAGCCGCGCCGCTGGCTGGCGACGAGGAGTTCCTCCGCCGCGTCACGCTCGACCTTACCGGCCGCATTCCGGCCCCCGCCGACATTCGCGCCTTCGTCGAAAGCGGCGACGAAAACAAGCGCGACAAAGTCATCGACAAACTCCTGGCCAGCGAAGAGTTCCTGGACAAGTGGACCATGTGGTGGGCGGATATGCTCAAAAACAACGCCTTCCCCTCCAACTTTGATCGCCAGCAGGGCGGCGTGAAGGCTTACCACACCTACATCCGCGAATCGCTCAAGGCCGACCAGAGCATCAAGGACTTCGTTTTCCAACTGCTCATTTCCACCGGCAACACCTTCGATAACTTCAGCGGCGGCACCAATTACCCCATCTCTTCGAAAACCCCGATGGGGCCCATCCAGGACACCTACGATACGATGCTCGCGGTCTCTGCCAGCACGTTTCTCGGCTTGGGTGAAATGGACTGCCTGCTCTGCCACAGCGGCCGCAGCCACCTGGAACAGGTAAATCTGTGGGCTTCGAAGAAATCGCGCGTTGAGGCGTGGCGTATGGCCGCCTTCTTTTCCCGCCTCAACATGCCCCAGCGCAACGTGCCCGATACCAACCTCTACTGGCGCAGTTTCGACGTCTCTGACCGCACTACCGGAGCCTACGACCTGAATACCAACTGGGGCAACCGCCCGGATCGCAACGCCATCGGCACCGTTCGCAACCTGACCCCCGAGTACATCGACACCGGTGCCACCCCAGCCGATAACAACTGGCGCCAGGCCTTTGCCGAAAACATGGTCAAGGACCCCATGTTTTCCCGCAACTTCGCCAACCGCATCTGGAAGGAAATGTTCAACCTGGCGCTGGTGGAACCGATGGAAAGCCTGGACCCGGCGCGTCTGGATCCTGAGAACCCGCCCCCCGCCCCCTGGACCCTCCAGGCCACCCATCCCGAACTACTCGAACAACTCGCCGCCTTTCTCAAGGCGTACGATTACAATCTCCGGGGCGTGCTGCGCACCATCGCCCAGTCCGCCGCCTACCAGCGCAGTTCCCGCTATGAAGGCGAGTGGAAGTACGACTACATCACCTCCTTCGCCCGCCACTACCCGCGTCGCCTGATGGCGGAAGAAGTCCACGATGCCATCGCCAAAGCCACCGGCGTTCCCGGCGGCTATACCGTGAAGTTCTTCGACCAGCCGCTGCAATGGGCCATGCAATTGCCCGAGCCGGCCGAACCCCGGTCGAACGGCGCCGTGGCCACCTTCCTCAACCTCTTTCTGCGCGGCAATCGCGATTCCCAGCCGCGCTCCGGCAGCCTGTCGATTCTCCAGATGATGAATCTGATGAATGACCAGTTCGTGTTGAACCGCGTGCGCCTGACGGCGTCGCCCACGCTCCAGGCCGTCGCCCGCCTTACTGACGACAACGTCGCCATTGACGAACTGAATCTGTTAACGCTGGGCCGCTACCCCACCGACACCGAACGCAAGTCCTCGGCGCAGTATCTGGCCAAAGCCAAGGACGCCACCGAGCGGAACCAGTTCCTGGAAGACCTGATGTGGGCCCTCCTCAACAAGCCCGAGTTCCTGTTCAGTTACTAGGAAAACCGCCATGAAAGATCGCTTCGGATTCAACTGGACAGGCGTTGCCGGGTCTCCCTTCTGGAAACGCCCGGATCTCGGCCGCCGCATGTTCTTCCGCCACGCGGCTTCGGCCGTCGGCGGCTACTTCCTGCTGCCTTCCCGGCCTATGGAACGGATCGCTCGCGCCGCACCCACCCTGCAGAACAAGGCCAAGAACTGCATTTTCATCCTCATGTCGGGCGGCCCCAGCCAGATTGACACCTTCGACTTCAAGGACGGCGCCTGGGTGCCTTCGAACTTCGCGCCCACCAATTTCGGCGACATCCGCTGGCCTCAGGGCGCCCTGCCGAACCTGGCGCAACGCATCGGCGATATCGCCCTGGTCCGCTCCATCCGCGCCTGGGCACTGGTCCACAACCTGGCGAAAACCTGGGTCCAGATCGGCCGTAACCCCACGCTCAGCAGTTCGCGCATCGCACCTCATATCGGGTCGGTCGTGTCCATCGAACTCGGCGGCCGCGATGTCTCCCCTGTGCTGCCGGCCTTCGTCCACCTCAACACCACCGTTGGCCCCGGCAACGGCTACCTGCCGCCCGACCACAGTCCGTTCTACGTCAGCCCCGGTGGCGGGGGCATGGCAAACACCACCCATCGCGACGGCCAACCCCGCTTCAACCGCCGCCTCGGTCTGCTCGAAGAGCTCAACGCGGACTTAAAGTCGAGCCGCGCCCTCGGCGCCGAAGTCCACGAACAGTTCGCCTTCGCCGACGCCGCCCGCCGCCTGGCCTACAACCCCGACGTCGACCGCATCTTCACCTTCGACCAGGCAGAACGCACGCGGTACGGCACCACGGGCTTCGGCAACGCCTGCATCGCCGCCCGCAACATCCTTCGCGCCAAAGCCGGCGTCCGCTTCATCCAGATTAACCAGGGCGACTGGGATCACCACGAGAACATCTACGCCAACAACGCCGGCCATAACCTGGTCATGCGCCAGTTCGACACCGGCCTCGGCACGCTGCTGGCCGACCTCAAGAGCGACGGCCTCCTCGACGAGACCCTCGTCGTTGCCATGGGCGAATTCGGCCGTGTCCCCGGCAACATCAACACTGGCAAGGGCCGCGACCATCACGTCCAGCAGACCGCTCTGTTCGCTGGCGCCGGGATTCAGGGCGGCCGTGCCATCGGCGTCACCGATGCCGCCGGTGCCAGTACCCGCGAACCCGGCTGGAGCCGCGCCCGCGAAATCCGGGCCGAAGATGTAGAGGCCACCATCTATTCTGCTCTGGGCATCGACTACACCACCGTACGCAAGGATGACCCCATCGGTCGCGGTTTCGAGTACGTCCCATTCTCGGACCGCGACCTCTACGGGCCCATCAACGAACTCTGGCGCTAGTTCAGCCGGAAGTGCACGTCGATCGGCGCAATCACTTCCACCGGTTGTTCATTGAGCAGCGTCGGCTGGTACACCCATTGCCTCACGGCTTCTACCGCCGCCGCCACCAGCAAGGGATGCCCTTCGATTACCTTCAACTCCTGGATGCGCCCGTCGCGGCTGAGAATGCCGATCAGCTTCACGGTGCCGGAAATGCGCGCGGCCTTCGCCAGCGGCGGATACACCGGCAGGATCCGCCGTATGATCTTCGCCTCCTGCACCGCCCCACCGACCCGGACCGGCTTGGCCGGCGCCGGCGGAGCAGCGGCAACACTTCGCTCTACCGGCTTGGCAACTTCCACCGGAGGCGGCGCCACCCGCGAGTTCTGGAACAGGCCCAGCGCCCCGCCTCCCGCGCCAGGATCGCCGATCGCTCCCACTACACCGGCGCCTGTATAGATCGCAGGCTCAGGCCCGGTCGGCAGGTCATCGATAATCTTCGCCACTTGATCCGGGATCCGGCTCGGCATCACCAGCTTCGCCGAGTCCATCAACGACTTGTATAGCGCTTTCGGTACCTCGACTAGCTTCACCGACGGCGGCGGGGCGGGACGAGGGGGCGCCAGGAGGCGATAGTCCAACTGGATCAGCGACGGCCTTTCGATGAAGATAAGTGGAGCTAATAACAACGTGCCCACAACGGCTACCTGCAGCGTAGTGGATACCGCAAACGTCGTCGCGCGCCCGGAGCGGCGCGGAACAGCAACCATAGATTGCTCGAACATGGCAGCTAACCTCCTGAAGGAGTTCAAGTTCGAGCGAAACGTACGAGATGGGCCCAGACCGGACGAAATCGCTACGTCCTTTTGGACACCTGTAATTTGGGAAGAGTTCCTAGTTCCGAGGTGGGCCTAAAAGAAAAATGCGCTGCCTTTGTTTTAGGCAGCGCACGCGTGGCGCGGGGCTGTGGTGGATGGGGTGGTGAGGCGCGCCACGTGTGCGCCCAAACCAGAATACTACATCTCCAAGAAAAAGGTCAAATGCGAATCAGAAAAATGTTTCAACCCACTCCGCCAGCCGAAGATTCCTGCCGCTGGAGCCAACTCGCCTGGATGTAATCGCGGTTCATCCGGGCGATAAACTCCAACCGGATGCCCTTCGGACAAACCGCTTCGCACTCGCCGATATTGGTGCAATTGCCGAACCCTTCCGCCGTCGCGGTAGCCACCATGCGCAGCGCCCGCTCGCGTCGTTCCGGTTCTCCCTGCGGCAGCACGCCCAAGTGGCTGATTTTGGCCGACGTGAATAGCGACGCCGAAGCGTTCGGGCAGGCCGCCACGCACGCACCGCACCCGATACACTGGGCGGCGTCCATGGAGAGGTCCGCGTACTTCTTGGGAATGGGCACGGCATTGGCGTCGGGGGCCGAACCCGTTGAAGCCGAAATATACCCGCCCGACGCGATGATCCGATCAAACGCGCCGCGGTCCACCACCAGATCCTTCACCACCGGGAAGGCCGACGCCCGCCAGGGTTCCAGGTACAGCTCGTCGCCGGCCTTGAAGTGGCGCATGTGCAACTGGCAGACCGTGGTGCCCGGCATGGGCCCGTGCGCCACGCCGTTGATCACGAATCCGCAGGATCCGCAGATCCCTTCGCGGCAGTCGTGATCGAACGCCACCGGCTCCTGGCCCTTGCCGATCAGTTCCTCATTCAGCACATCGAGCATTTCGAGGAACGACATGTGTTCATTCGCTTCCACCTCGTAGCGCTCCATCTTGCCCTGCGACGCGGCATTCTTCTGCCGCCAGACATGCAGTGTGAGTTTCACTACTTGTAGCTCCTCTGTGCCAGATGCACGTACTCGAACGACAACGGCTCTTTGTTCAGTTCCGGCTGATTGCCTGCGCCCCGATAACCCCACGCCGACACATATGCGAATTCATCGTCGCGGCGCAGCGCCTCGCCTTCCGGCGTCTGGTATTCCTCGCGGAAGTGGCCACCGCAGGATTCTTCTCTCACCAGTGCGTCGTGGCACATCAGCTTACCCAACTCGAAGAAGTCCGCCACGCGGCCGGCCTTCTCCAGAGACTGGTTGAGTTCACCGCCGTCGCCCACGACGTTCACGTTTTGCCAGAACTCCTGCTCCAACTCGGCGATCTTGGCGCCGGCGAATTTCAGGCCCTTGGCATTACGCGCCATGCCGCAGTATTCCCACATCAGCTTGCCGAGTTCTCGATGGAAGGAATCCACCGTGCGCTTGCCCTTGATGCCCAGCAGTCGCTTCACCTGTTCATTGGTGCATTGCTCGGAGCGCTTCACTTCCTGGTGGGTAGCCTCCACCTTGTCCAGCTTGGCGCTGGCCAGGTAGTTGCCCAGGGTATAGGGGATTACGAAGTAGCCGTCGGCCAACCCCTGCATCAGCGCGCTGGCGCCCAGGCGGTTCGCCCCGTGATCGGAGAAGTTCGCCTCCCCCAGCACGAACAGGCCGGGGATGGTGCTCTGCAGGTTGTAATCCACCCACAGGCCGCCCATGGTGTAGTGGATGGCCGGGAAGATGCGCATCGGCACGCTGTAGGGATCCTCGCCGGTGATGCGGTCGTACATCTCGAACAGGTTGCCGTAGCGTTCTTCGATGGTCTTCTTGCCCAGCCGTTTGATAGAGTCAGCGAAGTCCAGGTAGACGCCCAGGCCCGTCTCGCCAACGCCGCGCCCTTCGTCACAGGCGGCTTTGGCGGCACGCGACGCCACGTCGCGCGGCACCAGGTTACCGAAACTGGGGTAGCGGCGTTCCAGGTAGTAGTCGCGCTCGGCTTCGGGGATCTGGCTGGCGGGGCGCTTGTCGCCCTTCTTCACCGGCACCCAGATGCGTCCGTCGTTACGCAGCGATTCGCTCATCAGCGTCAGCTTCGACTGGTATTCGCCGGACACTGGAATGCAGGTGGGGTGAATCTGGGTGAAGCAGGGGTTGGCGAACAGCGCGCCCTTCTTGTGCGCGCGCCAGGAGGCCGTCACGTTAGACCCCTTGGCGTTGGTGGAGAGATAGAAGACGTTGCCGTACCCGCCGGTGGCCAGGATCACCGCGTCGGCCAGGTGCGACGAGATGGCGCCGCTGATCAGATCGCGCACCACGATACCGCGGGCCTTGCCGTCGATCACGATCACATCCAGCATCTCCGTGCGCGGGTACATCTGCACGCGCCCGGCGTCGATCTGCCGTTCCAACTGCTGGTAGCAGCCGAGCAGCAATTGCTGCCCCGTCTGCCCTCGGGCATAGAACGTTCGTGAGACCTGCGCGCCGCCGAACGAGCGATTCGCCAGCAGCCCGCCATACTCGCGCGCGAACGGCACACCCTGCGCCACGCACTGGTCGATGATGTTCACGCTCAACTGCGCCAGACGGTAGACGTTGGCTTCCCGGGCGCGGTAGTCGCCGCCCTTTACCGTGTCGTAGAACAGGCGGTAAACGCTGTCGCCGTCGTTCTGGTAGTTCTTCGCCGCGTTGATGCCGCCCTGGGCCGCGATGCTGTGTGCGCGGCGCGGCGAATCCTGAAAGCAGAACGCCTTGACGTTGTAGCCCAGTTCGCCCAGCGTCGCCGCGGCCGATCCGCCGGCCAGCCCCGTACCGACCACAATCACGCTGTACTTGCGTTTGTTGGCGGGGTTCACCAGCTTGTAGTCAAACTTCGCTTTGTCCCACTTCTTCTCAATAGGACCGGATGGGATTTTGGCATCGAGTTCCATTACTTGATCACCCCCGCAAGAACCGAAATCGGGATCGAGATATTGCCGATCACCAGAAAGGCGCTGACTGCCGCCGCCAGTTTCTTCAGCATCGGCGTGTACTTCGGGTGGTTCACGCCCACCGTCTGGAACATGCTCCACACCCCGTGATAGAGGTGCATGCCCAGCATCAGCATCGCCAGAATGTACGATGCCGACACCAGCGGATTCTGGAAGCCCAGCACCAGGTTCTGGTGAACCTTACCTTCCACAAACTGCGGATGCGCCTGCCCGGTGGTGAAGTGCAACAGGTGGTAAACGATGAACAGCGCCAGGATCGGCCCGCTCCAATACATGGTGCGCGAGGCGTACGTCGAAGTGACCGGCTTCAGTTTCACATAGCCGACCGGCCGTGCCCGCTTCTGCAGTCCCGCCAGCGTCACCGCCGACCAGATGTGCAGCCCCACGCTGATCAGCAGGACGATGCGCGTGCCCCACAGCAGCGGAGGCAGCGATTTCAGTTTCTCCGCGTAGACGTCCAGCGCATGCGGACCCTGGTAAACCTGCAGGTTCCCCAGCAGATGCCCGATGACGAAGCCCACCAGGATCACCCCGGTGATCGCCATGACTACTTTCTTGCCGATTGTCGAATCCAGAAAGCGGACGTCACGCGCCGCCTTGCCCGCCAGGGCAGTTGTTGCCGTGCTCATAAGGTATACGAGGCTTTCTTTCCGTGGGTCGGCTCACGCCGCCCCCCATTAACTTGGATGAAGCTTCCCTATCTATTGTAGGGATTTTTTAGGGGTGGGGGGCGAAGGCTTGCCGGATTCCGTCCTCTGGATTGTCCAGGAAGTTCTTGTAGAGACGGTAGTGGGCGGTGTTGGTGTAGGCGGTTTCGGTGTACCCGTTTTGATCCAGAACGAAGATCCGGGCATTAGGGTAGGCCATCAGGATAGGCGAATGGGTGCAGATGATGAATTGGGAGTCCTGGTGGACGAGCTGCCGGATACGTCCCAGGAGCTGGAGCTGGCGTTGTGGGGAGAGGGCGGCTTCGGGCTCGTCTAACAGGTACAGCCCGCGGCCTCGAAAGCGATGCATGATGAGGGCGAAGAAGCTTTCCCCGTGCGATTGTTCGTGGCGGCTGATGCCGCCGTAGGCGTCGATGATCGGCGGCCCGCCTTCTGGGTCTTCGTCCAGCCGCTCAATTTCGGTGGCGACATTGAAGTGGCTTTCGGCGCGCAGGAAATACTGGTCTCGTGGTCTGGACCAGCTTCGCACCAGCTTCAAGGCGCGCCACAGGGGGGAATGCGATTCCCGCGTGGCGAAGTTGAAGTGGCGTCCGCCGCCTTCCGGGTTCATGCCGAGTGCTACGGCAATAGCCTCCAGAAGCGTGGACTTGCCCGTGCCGTTCTCTCCGAAAAGGAACGTGACATCCGAGGCGAAGCGCAGCGTCTGGAGGTTCTTGACGGCCGGGATGCGGAAGGGGTACTCGTTGAGCGGCAAGAAGGCGTCTGTGCGGAGGGATACCTCGCGCAGGTAGGGAAGGGCAGGGAGTTGGGAGTCGGCCCTGGTGCGTCTGCGGCGGCTATGGATAGCTGAGTGACTACCCGGGGTGTGTTCGTGCATGCTAACGTATAGGTTAGCAATGGCCGAAATGGAGGTAGCGGAGTACCTTAATTCGTCCGGCGCGAGTCCGTTTGCAAAATGGCTCACCACCCTTCCCGCGCAAGCTGCCGCGAAGGTAACCACAGGCCTCGAACGAATGGCGGTTGGCAATCTCTCAAAATGCCAAGCCAATCGGGCGTGGCGTCCTCGAATATCGGATTGACTGCCGTCCTGGCTATCGCATCTACTTCGGGCGCGAACGCGATCGCTTGGTCATCCTGCTTGCCGGGGGGCACTAAGAAGCGCCAGCAGGTAGACATCGAACGAGCCACTTCGTACTGGCTGGACTACAAGCGGCGAAAGCCGCGGAAGGAGTGACGCATGGCATTGACAAGGGACTTCCGCGAGACCATCCGGGAACGAGCCCAACGGGAGCCGGCCTTCAGGCGTGCGTTGCTGCGTGAAGCTGTGGAATTGATGCTATCCGGGGACGAGACAACCGGCCGTGCCATACTTCGCAACTACATCAATGCCACCGTCGGCTTCCCGGAACTGAGCGAGGCGACTGCCATTCCCGCCACCAGCCTGATGCGTATGTTTGGTCCGAAGGGTAACCCGTCGGCCCGCAACCTTTTCCGCGTACTTGCGCATCTGCAGTCGCAGGAAGGCGTCAGCTTCGCACTAAAACCACAGCGTTAGCCCCGCTCTAACAACCACCGTCCTCCCCGCTGCCGAGGTCGCCACCTACAATCTCCTCTGGTTCGACACCAAAGACTACGTCGAGCCCACCTCCGAAGTCTGCGACGGCTTTGAATCCGGAGAAGCGAGGCGTTGGGGCCAGGTCAGGCTTCGGAGACCCAGTTTCGGGGTCGGCCGACTACTAGATACCGCACGATTAGGGCTGACCTAACTCCGTCACCCAGGGCTCCTTCTGAGTCGCCCATTCCAGCAAACGGAGTGCTATTGCCGCATCCAGTGTGACAATGGCCAAATCCATATCGCGTAGGGCTTCGATAAGCGTTGCCGCATAAAGGTCCTCGGTTATAGGGAGGCGTTTGTCAAGGTAAGCATTCCTAACTAAGTGGCCACTCCCTCAACAGGAAGTTCATGCGGAGCGCGGACATACTTAGCCGCAGCCTGTTCCGGTAGATCCTTTAAGCAGATTGAAAGCATGTTGTCTCTCGTCTGGATGAGCTTTGATTCGCTTGAAGATCCGCCCAAACCGCGAGGGCGAGGCTCACCACAATCGCACCTAGAATCTCCGTGGTCAAACCTTGCCACAGCCATTCCACGCGGTTCAATCTAACACAAACCTTATGGCAGACGTCGATTCCCGCCGTACCATAGCACTATGCGCGCCGCGCTCTCGCTCCTCTTTCTGATGACCACCCTCCTCCCCGCTGCCGAGGCCCCCATCTACCTCCTCTGGTACGACACCGAAGACCACGTCGAACACACCTCCGATGACGCCGCCCTCCACCTTGCTACCGACCTCGAAAATATGAGCGTCAACGCACGTTCAAGATCGTCGGGGAGAAGCTCGCCTGCTCGAATCGCGAGGGCGTAAGGATGTCATCCGCGCCCTCGCCCGCCACGACATCGGCTATCCCACCAACTGCCACAGCATCCCGCCCGCGCCCGCCATGTACCTTAAGTCGCTCGGCCTGCTCGAAGGCGCCGCCGAACTGGAACGCCGCGAGACCTCCGGCGTCACCGACCTACAGCCCGCGGCGTTTGAAGCGCCTCATGATGAGGGCGAGGAAACTTTCGCCGCGCGAAGGATACAAGACTCGGTTCCGGTTGCCTCACAGCACTGAGGCAAGAAACCGTAGCTCAGACTCCACTTCCCCGGGATCGGCCACCGTGTCGGCGATTTCCCGCCGGACGAGTTCGCGGTACCTCTTGCGAAGCCGGTGAATCGCCACTTTGATCGCCCCCTCGGTGGTGTTCAAGTCGAGTGCCAGTGCCGCGTAGGGCGCATCGGATCGCCCGAGGAGGAACGCTTTCAACCGGTCGAATTGCCCCGCGTGGCCGTTTTGCTCGAATTCGCTCCGCAATCTCTCCACCGCCCGTTCGAGCACCGCGAGTGCCCAGCGCCGCTCGAAAAGCCGCTCGGGCGTCTCGTCATGCCCAGGCTCGCGCTGGTACCGTTCTTCGCCAGATTCGAACTCGAGTGGGACAACCGCCCCACCGCCCCGCTTCTCCGCACGCTGGCGATCCTGTTGGTCGGCGACGAAAAACTTCAAGGAGGTCAGCAGAAACGACCGGAACCGGCCCTTCTCCGGGTCGGCGCGGTCCAGGTATCGACCCTCCAACAGACGGATGAAGAAGTCCTGCGTGAAATCCTGCGCTTGATCGGCGGCATAGCCACGACGCCGCAGATAGGCGTATAGCGGATACCAGTAGTTTTCACACAGAGTGGCCAAAGCGAATCGGGCTTCCTTGTGATGGGGATCGCCTGCGGCCAGGATAAAGGTCCACCGCGTCGTTGGAAACTGGGAAGAGCCCGAAAGTGTGTGCATGGTCCCGTCGTTCATAGTCTGTACCCAGCTATAAGGAATCGGATCCGAAAGGTTACAGCCTGGCGTACTCCGCCTTGGCGATCTTCAGCATGGGGACATCGGGATCAGCATCCTTCCAGACGGCCAGAAAAGCGTCATAAGCAGCCTTCGCCTTGATTTTGTCTCCCGATAAAGCGAAGACTCTGCCGAGTTGCAGGTGTGCCAGGGTGCCGATCGGATCCAGGCCCACAAGTCCACGATGATTGAGGATCTTCTGGAACTCGGCGGCCGCTTCCGTATACCGTTGCTCCCCCGTGAACGCCAGCCCTCGTACATATGCGGAGTGCAAACCGCCCATGGCCAGATACGGAAAGTTGAGGCCATTGACCGCGATTTCATAGGAACGCGCGATCTCCAGTTGCGCTAAGCTTCCGGCGAACTGACCCGTAGCCTGGGAGACCAATGCTCGCAGGACCGGCACATACGTGAACTTCACGAAGGTCGCTTCCGGGAATCGCTTCTCCAAGCCGCCGGCGACAGACGCGGACCGGCCCGAACTTCCCGAGAGTCCCAGGGCAAGACCGGCGGCGTATTCGACGTCCCGATCCGCGGAGCTTTGGAGTGCGGTCAGCGCGTCGGTCCGCGCTCCGGAGGAATTCCCGCAAAGGGCCTCCCACACAGCTCGGACACCAAGGAAAGTCGCGGCCACTTCGCGCTCTCCCTCTTGAAGGGCCAAGTCCACCGCACGCCCGGACGACTGCCGCGCGGCACGTAGACGGCCGGAACGGGCAAGTGCGAGTCCCTCCGCGTGGGCGATCCAGTGCCGCACCGCACGGTTTGCGCCAGTTGAACCTGCAATGCTGTCTATCTGTATGCGGTCTCCCTTTAGCGCCGCGAGGTTGTATTGCAGCATGACGACCATTGGCATCTGCATCTTCCGTGCGGTGGCGCGTTGAATCGTGTTTTCAGCCTCCGCGAAACGGTCGGTGTGAAACTGGGCCAGCGCGAGATTAGTATAAGGAAAGGGACTGTCCGGCAACTCCGCGATTCCGTCCAGCGTCGCTTCGATGGTCCGTTCGAATCGGCCTGTCCCCAGCGTAGAGATTCCGCCAAGCAGGTCCTGGGCGTTTGCGAGCATCGCTCCTCGCCGGGGATAGGTCTGATTCCACAGCTCGAGCGTTTTGTACGCCTTTTCCAAATTACCGGTGACATTCCGGTCATACATGAAGTCGATGTAGAATCTCTCCCGATCGCTGACGCGATCGCGCAACAGCCACGCTTTCCTCACGTTCTCCGCCGATAGCGCCGAGTCACTGGCCCCATAGTTGAATCCCAAATGCGCGTAGGCCATGGCAAAGTTGGGGTCAATCTCGATCGCGCGGCGCAGCAGAGCATTTGCCCGCTCGTAGGTCCCGGAGGACAGGCTTGACTTCAGTGCCGTGCTGTAGGCTTTTAGGGCCTCGAACGACGTGGTCGTCGCTTCGGAGAGCGGCATCGAGTGCTTCTCCACCGTCGCCAGGGACTCACCCGCTCTCCTTCGAAACTGGCGCGACATCTCGCTGAGAGCGTTCAGGACTTCCTCTCTCCGCGCGGCCGCCGCCTGCTGTTGATCCAGAATCTTCCCTGTGCTGCATTCCTTCGCGCGCAGTCCCAGAACGTACTGGGTCCCAACAAGGGCGATAGAGCCGTCCAGGACTGCCGCGCCTCCGGTTCGCTCGCAGACCTGCCGCGCGACCTCCGCTGTCAGCGGGGTGTCCTTGGGCCGTCCCATCAGCGCCAGCGTCTGCTGGACCGTTCGGTCCGGAGTTAGCGCAAGGTATGGCGACTGTTGCAACTCCACGGACAGTCCCTGTCGCAGCGTATCGTCAAACACTGGATCGCCGGTCCTGTTGTCGAATCGGCGAGGACAATGGTATCGCTTGCGGTCAGTTTGGGCCGCCCTACGGAATCGCGTGTCAACGACCAGATCGTCACGCCGCTCAACAAGGTGAATGCCGCTCCGGCGGCTGTACCCAAAACGGCCAACCGGCGCCGGCGAAGAAACTTGCGCGTGCGATAGATGGGGTCCGGAGGTGATGCCAGCACGGGCCGGTCCTCCAGGTGTCTCTGGATGTCGGCCGCCAGTTCGGCCACCGAAGCATAGCGCCGCCTGCGATCTTTCTCGATCGCCTTCATGGTAATTGCGTTCAGATCGCCGTTCACCAGGCGGCGCAGGGAAGCCGCATCGGTCTGGCGCCGCGCCGCGATATCGCTCGCCCGCGCACCCATCGACGTCAGCTTCAACGGCAGCGGCGGAGCTTCCTCTTCGCGGATGATCCGCAGCATTTCCGCCAAACCCGCTCCGCGCAGCGTCGCCGTTTCGAACGGAACCGCTCCGATCATCAACTCGTACAGCACCACGCCCAACGAATACACATCCGAGAGTTCGTCGATGGCTCCCGTCATTGTGTCCGCCTGCTCCGGGCTGGCGTACTCCGGGGTGCCGACGATCTGCCCGAACTCCGTAATCAGCGTATTCTCGACGGCCCATTTATCGGTGGCCTTCGCGATGCCGAAATCGATCACCTTGGGAACCGGCGTGCCATCCTGCTCGGTCACCAGTACGTTCGATGGCTTCAGGTCGCGATGGATCACTCGCTTCAGGTGCGCATGTTGAATGGCCCGGCAAACGGCTAGAAATAACCCCAGCCGTCCCCTGGTCGTCATCCGCTTGCGATCGCAATACTGTGTGATCGGCGCTCCTTCGATGTACTCCATCACGAAGTACGGGCGCCCCCTGCTGGTCACGCCGGCGTCGAAGATCTGCGCGATGTTCGGATGCTCCATGACCGCCAGCGCCTGACGCTCATTGTTGAAGCGGGCCAGCACCTGCGCGGTGTCCATGCCGAGCTTCACCACCTTCAAGGCAACGCGCCGGCGAATGGGTTCTAACTGCTCCGCCAGATACACGGTGCCCATACCGCCTTCGCCCAGCGCTCGCGCGATCCGGTACCTGCCGAAGTCATCGTCACCCTCGGCGACGTTTGCCGATGCGACGGTCGTTGCGAATTCTTCCGTTCCGGGCGAACTATCGAGCGCGCCCAGAATCAGACACTTCGGGCAGAGCCCGGCGGGATCGCCGAAACCCAATTGCGCTCCGCATTGGGGGCAGGTTGGCATCTTGGTCCGGAAGCGTAGCACTTATTCTATGCCTTTCGCTCCGGCCGCTGTAACCTTCACCCTTGCGTTTCCTTACTGGTGGCAGGCGGGCGAATCGGATTACCCGCTCCATCAAACAAGAGGATGATTCCATATGAAACTTCGAAATTTCCGCAGCGGGAGAGCTCTGGCCATGGCTTTCTGTGTCGCCGCATTCTGTCAGATCAGCCTGGCCCAAGTGGTGGCGCCAACCATCCTGCAGATCGACCTGGCAGATTACACACTGTATCGGGAAGACGTACCCGATCCCCTCAAGTATGGGGCTGATCCCAATGTCGTGGGCACTACCGCCTTCGGCCCCGTGCGCAACTTCTACCGGGCCATACACCTCGCCGACGTCGTGGCCGTCAATGGCCAGCAGGCGAAGGGAAGCTTCGCAGCCTCCCAAATCGTGGTTGCTCTGCGGCCAGAACCCACGCCTGGCTTTGCAGCGGGTGACGTCTGGCGGAACGGATTGGCCACGATAACCCTGGAAATCCTCAAAAGCGACGGCACCCCGGTTGGGAGCCTCATCGTAAGCGGATTCACCAGCGGACCTCCGCCACCCGGATCCCCTGTGCCCGTCTCAACCATTCTCCAGGGCGGACACAACCTCGCGATTGTTGGTGGGACGGGGGCATTTCTGGGCGCCCGCGGGCAGATCGGAGCGCTGCCTCCAGCCGGGCGGAATACCTCGTTCACGGAGGATCCAGTCAACCGCCGCCGCCATGGGAGCGGTGCTGGGAACTGGCGTTGGATCGCGCACGTGATTCCCATGGCGCGCCCCGAAGTGACCATGCTCCCAACGGGCCCCGCCATTAGCCACTCCAGCGACTTCTCTCCCGTCACGGCGGCCAAACCGGCAACCCAGGGCGAGGTGCTTTCCCTCGTGGCGACCGGCCTTGGGCCGGTGGTTCCAAACGTTGATCCTGGCCAGCCGTTCCCCTCCAGTCCCTTGGCGAACGTGAATTCGCCCGTTGAGGTGACGGTCAATGGAAAGGCGGCCGAGGTAATCAGCGCGGTGGGCTATCCCGGCGCGATCGACGCCTACCAGGTGAACTTCCGCATCCCCACCGATACCGCGAAAGGAGCGGTAAGCATTCAGGTAAGTGCAGCCTGGGTTGCGGGGGCGCCTGTCAGTATCCCCGTCCAGTAACGCCGGCATAAACCAAACCGGCCCGTATGGGCGGCCAACACGCGACGCCCCCGTCGTGACTCGTTGGCCGCCACCGGACGCGTCCGCCCGCCGTACCATAGACACTATGCGTGCCGCGCTCGCTCTCCTGCTTTCTATGACCACCCTCCTCCCTGCTGCCGAGGCCCCCATCTACTATCTGCTCTGGTTCGACACCGAAGACTACATCGAACCCACCTCCGACGACGCCGCGCTGCGTCTGGCTACCGACCTCGAAAACATGGGCGTCAAGGCCACGTTCAAGATCGTCGGGGAAAAAGCTCGGGTGCTGGAATCCCGCGGTCGCAAAGACGTCATCCGTGCCCTCGCTCGCCACGACATCGGCTACCATACCAACTATCACAGCATTCCGCCCGCCCCCGCCATGTACCTCAAGTCGCTCGGCCTGCTCGAAGGCGCCGCCGAACTCGAGCGCCGCGAAGCCTCCGGCGTCACCGACCTCCGCCGCATCTTCGGCGTCACCCCCAGTTGCTATGGGCAGCCCGGCTCCTCCTGGGGCCCGCAGGCGAATATCGCCCTCCGCCGCCTCGGCATTCCCGTCTACATGGACGAAGGCTCCCACATCGGTCTGAACGACCGGCCCTTCTGGTACATGGGCCTGCTCCACATGTTCCACCTCGGCGCCAACTCCATGCGCGCCGATATCAATGCCCCCTCCAAACTCGATGCCGCCAAAAAGCGCTTCGACGAGGCCGCCGCCAAACTCCGCGCCCAGGGTGGAGGCTTCATCCACACCTACTACCACCCCACCGAATTCGTCGCCACCGAGTTCTGGGATGCCGTCAACTTCGGTCGCGGCAAATACACCGCGCCTTCCGACTACCGCCGCCCCAACCTCCGCACCAAGGAATCCAGCGAGCAGACTTACCGCATCCTGCTCGACTACGTGGCGCATATCAAGAAGCAGCCCGGCGTCCGCATCGTCACCGCCCGCGACCTGCCGCAACTGATCGACTCGCCCCATTCCCTGGTCGACGTCAACGAAATCCGCGGCAATCTGCTGCGCTCCATCGACGTCAACGGCCCGCACTCCCCTGCAGACCAACTCCTGGCTCTGCTCGGCTTTCAGTCCATGGACGTCGATGGCCCCACCGCACGGGTCGACTCCACCGTCGCCGCCACCTCCATCCCCCGCGACCTCTTTAATAAAGGCCGCGACGAAGCCGTCGAATTCATCGAAGCCCACAAACGCCTGCCGTCCCATGTCTGGTTCGGCAATGAGCGCCTGTCCCTCGCCGATTTCACCGCCACCCTCGCCGGCGACCAGAGTGGCCCCACTGTCGCCGTCCGCCGCGGCACCCTCGGCTTTGAAAAGAACGTCGCCACCGACCCCCGTCGCACCTACGATTGGGCCATCCACCCCGAAGGCTTCGAAGCCCCCGAATTGCTGGAGATGGCGCGCCTCCAGGCCTGGACCATCAAGCCCGCCCGGCTCCGCTGATCCTCGATTCCATACCATTCCGTACGTCAATCAGGGCCGCAATTGTATAATCTCTGACCAGGCCGCCCCACGCCGTGCGATCCTGGGAAGCTAGCCCGCCAACGGGTCATTGCACCGCGTCAGGCGAATACTTATAATGTCGATAGGGATTATGGAGATTCTCGAAGCTACCGCCTACACCGCTACGACTCCCCTCGAGGCCGACTACGACCGTACGGTCCGCGCCGACATCGAGAACTTCAAAGCTGCCATTGAGAAGTATCTCGCCGGCGAATACACCGACGATCAGTTCCGGGCCCATCGTCTGCGGCGTGGCATCTACAGCCAGCGGCAGCCGGGCGTCCACATGATCCGGACGAAGGTTCCGGGCGGCACACTGACGGCTGGGCAACTCCGTCAACTGGCCGTGATCGCCGACCGGTACTGCGAAGGCAAGGGGCACCTGACCACGCGCCAGAACATGCAGTATCACTTTGTGCCGCTGCGCCAGGTGCCGGAGATCCTGAACCTGCTGGCCGACGTGCGCCTGACCACGCGCGAAGCCTGCTACAACACGGTTCGCAACGTCACGGCCGATTCCATGGCCGGCCTGCTGCCGGGCGAAGCCTTCGATGTGCGTCCCTACGCGCGTCTGGCGGCCTTCGCGTTCCTCCACAAAGAACTCACCGACAGCATGCCGCGTAAGTTCAAGATCTCGTTCTCGGGTTATGACAATGACCCGATGATCGGCGCCATTCACGACGCGGGCCTCATCGCCAAAACGCGGGTGGTGGACGGCAAGGAAGAGCGCGGCTTTAAGATCCTGGTGGGCGGCGGCCTCGGGCCTCTCCCGCGCGAGGCCATGCTGCTGGATGAGTTCCTCCCCGAAGACAAGCTCATCCCGCGCCTGGAGGCAATTCTCCGGCTCTTCAACCAGTACGGCAATCGCGCCAACAAAAACAAGGCCCGCCTGAAGTTCGTCATCATGGAGCGCGGCTGGGATTGGGTGAAGCAAACCATCGAAGAGAACTACGCCGACATCCTGAAGAACGGCGGTGTGCCGGTTCCCACCGAAGTGCCCGAAGGCTTCGGCGGCTTTGTCACCAAGGCTCCGGAACTCGGCCAGGGTAACCTGCTGCCCATCATCGACAACAAGATCACGGACCCCGATTTCGACCGGTGGCTGGAAACCAACGTCACCGAACAGCGCCAGTCCGGTTACGCGGCCGTCACCGTGCTGGTGCCGCAGGGCAACATGACTGGTGACCAGATGCGCGGCATCGCCAAACTGGCCGAAGAGACCGGCGACGGCATGGTCCGCGTCACCATCGAACAGAACCTGGTGCTCGGCTTCGTCCCGGTGGCCAACCTCCGCCGCGTTTATGCCGCGTTGAAGCTGATCGGACTGCACTACTATGGCGCCAACGAAATCGCCGACATTGTCACCTGCCCGGGCGCCTACTCCTGCAATTTGGCTCTGACCAAGACCATGAACCTCGGCGCCGCGCTTTACGACACGGTGAAGAACCACAACGACAAGGTTGTGCGGACGCTGAAAATCCGCTCGAGCGGCTGCCCGAACTCCTGCGGCCAGCACTGGACCGGCGACATCGGCTTTTATGGCAACGCCCGCAAGATCAACGGCAAGGAAGTTCCGTACTACATGATGCTGCTGGGCGGTGGCTACGACGAAACGGGTATCATGCGCTTCGGCCTGTCGGTGCAGAGTGTCCCGGCCCGCCTGGCGCCCACTGCCGTGCAGCGCGTGCTTGACCACTACGTCGCCAACCGCCAGGAAGGCGAAAACTTCCGCCAGTACGTGATGCGTCACAAGGTGGCCGTCTTCAAGGAACTGACGGCGGACCTGGCAAAGCCCACTGAACTCGCTCCGGAAATGTTCAACGATTGGGGCGACAACGAGGCCTACTCCCTGCAGTTGGGCCGTGGAGAGTGCGCTAGTTAATAAACGGAAATTAATCCGGTCAAAGCTTCATCGGGCCCGCTCGCCGTGGCAAAATAGCCGCACGAGGATAACCCGATGAAGCTTTTTCTTTTGCTCTCCATCACGGGCGCGCTTTGGGCGCAGAACCCCATGTCCGCCGACGCC
The DNA here is from genome assembly GCA_016789745.1 of Bryobacterales bacterium. Lineage (GTDB taxonomy): Bacteria > Acidobacteriota > Terriglobia > Bryobacterales > Bryobacteraceae > CADEFT01. The sequence continues at coordinate 9,066 of JAEUQF010000319.1, read as the reverse complement.
AAGGCCCTTTATGAAGGCGTCCGCAACAACCTGATCAAGGCCGCCGACAAGATGCCGGAAGAGAACTACTCGTTCAAGCCGGTGCCGGAAGTGCGCTCCTTCGGCCAGTTGGTGGGCCACGTGGCCGATGCGCAGTATCTGTTCTGTTCCGCCGTCAAAGGCGAGAAGGTCGCCCCGAAAGGTATCGAAAAGACCAAGACTTCCAAGGCAGACCTCACTGCGGCGTTGAAGGAAGCCTTTGCCTACTGCGATGCCGCCTACGCCGCCATGACCGATGCTGACGCGGCCAAGATCACCAAGTTCTTCGGCCGCGAGCGCGCCAACATCACCGTGCTGCACTTTAACAACTCCCATAACAACGAGCACTACGGCAACATCGTGACCTATATGCGCATCAAGGGCCTGGTGCCGCCCTCCAGCGAAGGCCGCTAACCCCTCCCATCCGGGGTGGGGTCCGGCCCACCCCTTGCCTCCCACGCCCCGCGCTCCTATGCTGGGCGTAAATTATGCCCTCCGTTACTCGCCGTCATTTCCTGGCCGGCGCCGCCGGATGCGGCACCGCCCTCGCGATGCCCAAGAACGCCATCCCTCGCTGGCGCGGCTTCAACCTCCTCTACTACTTCCAGGCCATGCAGTGGAACGGCGACTCCGTTCCCATCCCCGAAGACGACTTTCGCATGATTGCCGAACTCGGCTTCGACTTCGTACGCATTCCCATGGATTACTGGTATTGGGTCGACCCAGCCTGGCGTCAATCCAAAAAGCTCACCCCCGATGGGGCCGTGAAGATCAATGAGGCCATGCTCGAAGGGGTCGACCGCATCGTCGAATTCGGCCGCAAATATAGCCTCCACGTCAGCCTGAACCTCCATCGCGCCCCTGGCTATTGCATCAACAACAACGAACGCGAGCCCTTCAGTCTCTGGACCGAGAAAGCCGCCGAGGATGCCTTCCTCCTGCACTGGCAGATGCTCGCCAAACGCTACCGGGCGTCGCGGTCGAGCGAAGTCAGCCTCAACCTGCTCAATGAGGCGCCCTCGCCTCGTCCGGGATTCATGTCGCGCGAAGACTACCGACGCGTGATGACCCGCGCCACCGAGGCCATCCGCGCCATCGCGCCGGACCGCATGGTGATCATCGACGGGCTCAGTGTCGGCAACGAAGTGGTTTACGAAATGATGCCGACCCGCGTGGCGCAGAGCGTGCACGCCTACTATCCCGGCGAGATCAGCCACTATCGCGCGGGCTGGGTGGACAAACGCAAGGACTACCCGAATCCCTGGTGGCCGGCGGTGAAGCGCGACGGTTCCGCGCTGATCTCGCGCGATGACCTGGAGAAGCACTATGAGCAATGGGGATGGCTGGTGCGGCAGGGTGTCGGCGTGCATTGCGGGGAAGCCGGCTGCTTCAACAAGACCCCGCACGAGGTCTTCCTGCGCTGGATATGCGATGTGCTGGATATCCTGAAGAGCCACCAGATTGGCTGGGCGCTGTGGAACTTCCGCGGCTCGTTTGGCGTGGTGGATTCCGAACGGGACGACGCTGACTATGGCGACTTCATGGGCCACAAAGTGGACCGGAAGTTGCTGACGTTACTGCAGTATCACTAAGCGAGGGCTTACCCGTGGCCGAGATACATCAGCCACCCGAGCGAGAACATCACCGCCAGGAAGTACACGAACGAGCGTACGCCGTACTGGATGCGCTCCTTATCCGTCTTCTTCGTGACGACGCCCAGGACAATTGACGTGAACAGCGCGAACAGGACCGCCGCCTCAAAGTGCGACAAAGCCATTTTCGGCATTAGTCCTTCCTCCCGGAGACGATCTCAAATACATCCACCATCGCCAGCACGTTCATCAGCCCGGCGGCCACCAGGAACTTCGTGCCGTAATCGTGCACATGACCGGCGATCTCCGGCTGGTTGTAGCCCAGCCACACGGTGAGCAGGTAGAGAATGCCGCTCATCATGTCGCCCAGGAATCCGCCGACGTAAATGATGGTGGTCAGCAGGTCGCCGCTCATCGGCTCAAACATCGCCCCACGCATCAGGATGCCGAGCAGGAACGTCACCGTGATGGCAACGGCCAGCAGAGCTCCGCGGACGGTCTTCTTCAGATACAGGTGGCCCGCGCCGGGAATCAGCCAGGCCAGCAGAACTAAGGGCAGCCACTGGCCAATCGGCGCAGTCGGTTGCTTGGCGGCAACAGCAGTATCGCTCATGAGGTCCAGATCTCAGTTTATCAGGACGCGCGAACTCTGCTTTTGTCTCACCGCGCCGCACCGCCTTTGGCCTCGCGCAGCGCCTGCAACAGCGCGTCCGAGTCCTTGGGGCTCACCACCAGGGCGTAGTCTTCCGACGTCGGCACGTAGAGCACCCGGTTGCGCGCGGTCAGGAACACCAGCGCCTTTTCGCCATTCTTCAGCCGGAACCAGCCCGAGGAGTAGCCAGGCATGCCCACGCCGTTGGTGCGCCACGAGAGGCCATGTTCGGCATCCTCGGCCATGTTGTAGACCTTGGCTTTTTCCAGCCGCAACTGGTCCAGCGGAATCGTGCGGCCGTAGACGTCGCCGCGGATCCGTATCCCGTCCGCCGAAACCTCAAACGTGGTGTGCCGCATCGAATACCAGAAGAAGGCGAACAGCACTACCATGGCGAGCGGAATAGCCAGGATCAGGGCGAAAAACTGGATCGCCGAGCCCGAGGCCGGAACAATCTCGAAGACCTGTCTCATAATGTCTGCCAGCCACAAATATAATGGAATCGGCTCTTCTATGCGCAGCTTGCCCTTATTGTTCCTTCTTGCACCCTTGCTCTGCGCCGAGGTCGAATTCAACCGCGACGTCCGGCCCATCCTTTCCGACAAGTGTTTCGGCTGCCACGGACCGGATGCGAAGAACAAGAACATCCCCCTGCGCCTGGACCAGGAAGAGGCTGCAAAAGCCGACCTCGGCGGACGGCGCGCCATTGTTGCCGGGAACGCGGCGAGCAGCGAAGTTGTGAAGCGCATCACCACGGACCGAAAGGGCATGCGCATGCCGCCTGTGAGCACGGGCCACACGCTGACCGAAAAGGAAGTCGCGGTGATCCGGCAGTGGATCGACGAGGGGGCGAAATGGCAGAAGCACTGGTCGTTCCTGCCGCCGGTTCGCGCCGCTCTACCGGCCGTGAAGAATACGGTCTGGCCGAAGACGGAACTCGATCGCTTCCTGCTGGCGCGGCTGGAGAAGGAAGGTTTGCAGCCCTCGCCGCCGGCTTCGAAGGAGACGCTGCTGCGCCGTGTGACGCTGGACCTGACCGGTCTGCCTCCCACGCCCGCCGAAGTCGATGCGTTTCTTGCCGACAACTCCCCGAAGGCTTATGAAAAGGCGGTCGACCGGCTGCTGGCTTCTCCTGCCTATGGCGAGCGTATGGCCGCGCGCTGGTTGGATGCCGCCCGCTATGCCGACACCAACGGTTATCAGTTCGACGGCGAGCGCGTGATGTGGCGCTGGCGCGACTACGTCATTAACTCCTTCAACCAGAACAAGCCGTTTCACCAGTTCATCCTCGAACAACTCGCTGGCGACATGCTGCCCAACGCCACACTGCCGCAGAAGATCGCCACCGGCTTCAATCGCAATCACCGCGCCAATACCGAAGACGGCATCATCCCCGAAGAGTACGCCGTGGAGTACGTGGTGGACCGCGTTGAAACCACCACGGCCGTCTTCCTGGGCCTTACCGCCGGCTGCGCCCGCTGCCACAACCACAAGTACGATCCGCTTACCCAGAAGGAGTTCTACCAGCTCTTCGCTTACTTCAACAACGTGCCCGAACTCGGCCGCGCCATGAAGTACGGCAATTCGCCGCCCATGGTCGTGGCCCCCACCGCTGAACAGCAGGCTTCGCTGGACGCGCTGAACGCGAAGATCCAAGGGCAGGAAAAGCAACTCGCCGCACTTGGCAACGCTACCAATAAAGCCCAGGCCGCGTGGGAGAAATCGCTGGCCGGTAGCTATCCCAGCTACTGGCGCCCGTCACAACTGGCCGACGGCACCTGGGACCTCGACAGCTTCCCGCCCCACAGCGGCAAGCCCGCCGTCGTGCCGGGCCGTCTGAACAAAGCCATCGCCTTCGATGGCAACACGGTGCTCACCTTGCCCCCGGCGCTCAACAAAGTCGACATCACCGATCGCTTCTCCCTGAGCACCTGGGTGAAACATACCTGCGACAAGCCCTGCTCCATCGTCAGCAAGATGAACGATTCACCCACCGGCAAGGGCTTCGGTGTCCACATCAAGGATGGCAAGCTGTTCGTCACCATGACCAGCAACTGGGCCGACGACGCCATCCGCTATGAGACCGAACAGCCGCTGCCCGCCGGCGAATGGCATCACGTCGCGCTTACCTACACCGGCTCGCGTATGGCCGAGGGGCTGCTGCTGTATGTCGATGGCAAGCCCGCCAAGGTGAAGGTGCTGCTCGACACGCTCTATCGCCCCTTCCGCAATGCCGCCGGTAAGTTCGAGCCTCCGTTCCGCGTTGGGGCAGGGAACGGGCCGGAGTGGCTCTTCAAAGGCCAGGTTGACGACGTCAACACATGGCTGCGTGTGCTGGCTCCGGACGAAGTGGAGTCGCTGGCTGCTGGCTCGTCCTTGCAGCAGATCGCCGCCAAGCCTGCGGCGCAGCGTACGGCCGCCGAGACGCGCCAGATCCGTTGGCACTTCCTGGAAAACCACGCACCCGACAACGTGCGCCAGAACTGGGCGAAGCTCCAATCGCTGCTCGCAGAACGCGAACGCATGGAGCGCACCTTCCCCACCTCCATGGTGATGGCCGAAAGCGCTGTGCCCAAGGAAACGCATCTGCTGCAGCGCGGCCAATACGACAAGCCGGGTGCGAAAGTGCAGCCTGGGATTCCCGCACTGCTGCCGCCGCTGCCGGCCGGCGCGCCCAACAACCGCCTTGGTTTCGCCCAATGGGTTATCGACCCTGGCAACCCCCTCACCGCGCGCGTTACAGTAAACCGCTTCTGGCAGATGATCTTCGGCACCGGCCTTGTTAAAACCGTCGAAGACTTCGGCGCGCAGGGCGAACCACCTTCGCATCCGGAACTGCTGGACTGGCTGGCGACGGAGTTCATCCGCACCGGCTGGGATACGAAAGCGCTGCTCAAGACCATCGTCATGAGCGCCGCCTACCAGCAGTCTTCCAAGGCAACGCCGGAACTGCTGCAGCGCGATCCGGAAAACCGTCTGCTGGCCCGCGGCCCGCGCATCCGCATGAGTGCCGAAACCGTGCGCGACTCCGCCCTCCACGCCGCCGGCCTGCTCCGCGCCAAAGTCGGCGGGCCGTCCGTAAAGCCCTACCAGCCCGCCGGGCTCTGGAAGGAAATCGTCATGCAGGACATGGACTACGTGCAGAGCACCGGCGACGACTTGTATCGCCGCGGCCTCTATACCTTCTGGAAACGGACCGTCGCCCCGCCTATGATGGCCACATTCGATTCTGCTCTTAGAGAAACCTGCACGGTGCGCGAGAACCGCACCAACACGCCGCTGCAGGCGTTGAACCTGATGAATGACGTGACGTTCGTCGAGGCTGCGCGCTTCGCCGGCCAGCGCATGCTCAAGGAAGGCGGCGCCGATGCTGCCAGCCGCCTGCGCTATGGCTTCCGCCTGATCACCAGCCGCAAGCCTACGGATCAGGAGGCCGGCGTCCTGGAGAACAGCCTCCGCTATCACCTGGATTATTTCTCCAGCAAGCCGGACCGCGTGGAAGCTTATCTCAAACAGGGCGACTCCAAGCCTGACCCTAAGCTGAACCCGCGCGAACTGGCCGCCTACGCCTCGGTCGCCAGCCTCATCCTGAACCTCGACGAAGCCATCACCAAGGAATAAGCCATGAACGACATCACGCGCCGCCACTTCTTTTCCCGTTCGACGCTTGGCCTAGGCACCGCGGCTCTGGCGTCGTTGCTGCCCAGGGATGCAATGGCCGCCACGGGCGCCGCATCCGCCGCTCTGCCCGGCCTGCCCCACCACGCGCCCACCGCCAAGCGCGTTATCTATCTGTTCCAGCACGGCGCCCCTTCGCAGTTGGATCTGTTCGACTACAAGCCCGGCCTCGCGAAACGCCGCGGCGAGGATCTGCCAGCCTCCGTGCGCATGGGACAGCGGCTCACCGGCATGACCGCCTATCAGGCCACGTTCCCTACCGCGCCGTCCATCTTCAAGTTCGCCCAGCACGGCAAGAGCGGCATGTGGCTGAGTGAACTGCTGCCGCACACCGCCAAGGTGGCCGACGATATCTGCCTGATCAAATCGCTCCACACCGAAGCCATCAATCACGACCCTGCGGTGACGTTCTTCCAATCCGGCTTCCAGCTTGCCGGACGGCCCAGCATCGGCTCCTGGGTCAGCTATGGCCTGGGCAGCGAGAACCAGGATCTGCCGGCGTTCGTGGTGATGGTGTCCCAGGGTTTGGGCAATGCGCAGGCCCTGGCCGACCGCCAGTGGTCCAGCGGCTTCCTGCCCACCAAGTTCGCCGGCGTCAAGTTCCGCGCCGGTACCGACCCGGTGCTGTATCTGTCGAACCCCGAAGGTTACGAAACCGGCGCGCGGCGCCGCTTCCTGGACGACCTCGGCAAACTCAACGACATCAAGCAGCAGGATTACCAGGATCCGGAGATCGCGACGCGCATCGCGCAGTATGAGATGGCGTTCCGCATGCAAGCCTCCGTGCCGGAGTTGACCGACCTTTCTAAAGAGCCCGATCACATCTTCGAAATGTACGGCCCCGATGCCCGCAAGCCTGGCACCTACGCCGCCAACTGCATTCTGGCGCGCCGCCTGGCCGAGCGCAGTGTGCGCTTCATCCAATTGTTCCACCGCGGTTGGGATCAGCATGGCAACCTGCCCAAGGATCTGCCCAAGCAATGCATGCAGACCGATCAGGCCTCCGCCGCGCTCATCCAGGATCTGAAGCAGCGCGACATGCTCAAGGACACCCTGGTCGTGTGGGGCGGGGAATTCGGACGCACCGTCTATTCCCAAGGCACGCTCACCGAAGATAACTACGGCCGCGACCATCATCCGAAGTGCTTCGCCATGTGGCTGGCCGGCGGCGGCGTGAAGGGAGGCCACGTCCATGGCGAAACCGACGACTTCAGCTACAACATTATCGAAGACCCCATGGACGTGCATGACCTGCATGCCACCACGCTGCATGCCCTCGGCGTCGATCACCTGCGGCTGACCTATAAGTTCCAGGGCCGGCACTATCGACTGACCGACGTGCACGGCCGTGTCGTGAAGCAACTACTGAGTTGATGCAGCGGCTGGTTGCCGCCGATTGGAGTAAGCACGCGGAGAAGCGCTGGTACTGCGTGGCCACGCCTCGTGGCGAGGGCCACGACGTTGACGGCCCGTTCCCTGTCGGGGATGACTTCCTGCGGCAGTGGGCAGACCGGCCCACGCTGATCGGCGTCGACTTCGCCATCGGCCTGCCGCGGGAGTATTGTGATCGTGCCGGGCTGGCCGGCTTCCTCCAAGCGCTGCCCACCTTCGACGACGCGTTCTTCACCGTGACGGATGCGCCCTCGCTGCGCCAGCCCTTCTATCCGCGATCCACTACCGGCACCCGCGCCCGGCTGCAGCAGGTCACCGGCGAACCGCGGCGCCGCTGCGATGCGCTGGTGAACGCCTGCCCTATCTTCTGGACGCTGGGCGCGCAGCAGGTCGGCCGCGCCACCATCCATGGCTGGCAGACACTACTGCAACCTCGTGCGCCGCAGTGGAGGCTCTGGCCGTTTGACGGCGATCTCGACGCACTCCCGTTCGCGATCGCCGAATGCTACCCGCGCCTGGGCTACAACGAAGTCCTCGCGCGCCGGTTTACGAAGTCCAGCCGCGATGCCCGGGCGGCGCAGGCACCCGTTATCCGTGCCTTTGCCGGGCAGCATCATCTGCGCATCTCACAGCACCTGCAAACGCACATCGACAACGGCTTCGAAACCGATGATCCCTTCGATGCCTGCCTCGCCGTGCTGGGCATGACCGCCTGGACTCACTGTCCCGTCCCCGCACCGCAATCGACGGCCGTCCGCCGCTATGAAGGCTGGATCCTCGGCCTGCCCGACCCTCAGGGCAGCTCAAACACGTAAAGCGCGTTCCCGTTGCCGGGGAAGTGAATCTCCGGGGCAATGATATGCGGCACATCGCGCGGGCTGCCACCGCCTAACCCCGTCGTGACCGCGATGTACTGCCTGCCGTCAATCGCGAATGACACCGGATGCCCCTGCACCGACGTGCCCAGCCGCGCCTGCCACAGTACCTTGCCCGTGTTCACATCGAATGCCTTGAAATAGCGGTCCAGATCGCCGACAAACGCTACCCCGCCCGCCGTCGACAGCACCCCGGTCAGGAACGGCGCGCGCTGCTCGACGGCCCACTTCTCCTTCATGGTCCGCACATCGTAAGCCGCCAGCTTGCCGATCATGCCTTTCTTGCCCGGCATCTCCAGGAAGTGGCGATTCCCGCCGCCCCCTCCCGACCCGGCCTTCATCTCCACCTGCCGTGCCGACATGTCCATGCAGCTTTGGCTGAGCGGCAGAATCAACTGCGCGCTCGGCGGGTGATAGCTCATCGGCTGCCAATTGTGTCCGCCCTGCGTGCTGGGGCAGACGTTCAGCCATTGCCCGATCTTCTGTTCGAGAATATCGGCGCGATACGTCAACTCGCCCGTCTTCTTGTCCACAGTCGAAAAGATGTTCTGGAACACCGTTTCGGCCAGGTCCAGATACTTGCCCGTTACCCGATCCAGCTTCCACAGGATGCCCGCCTTGCCGATGGAGAACACCAGCTTGCGCCCATCCACATCCACCAGCACGCGTTCAAACACCTCATCGAGATCAAACGTTTCCTGCCGGACATGTTGGAAGTGCCAGTCCAGCTTGCCGCTATCGGCGTTAATCGCGAGCGTGCTGTTCGTGTACAGCGCCTTGTCGCTGAACTTCGACCCGCGGCTCACCAGCATCCATGGTTTGGCCTGCGCTACGCCCCAGTATGTCCGGTTCAACTCGG
>JAEUQF010000281.1 GCA_016789745.1 Bryobacterales bacterium | reverse complement strand
CCCGCCGAGAAACCCCGACGTATGACGCCGGTCTCTACCGTGTCCCCTTCCGTCCTCCCGGCATTTATAGTTTGGAGGCCAACTAGGACGGCTTCAAGGCCGTTCGCCGCACAGACCTCCGTTTTGAAGTCAACCAGACCGCGGACGTCAACATCCAACTCGAACTTGGCGCCGTGTCGGAAGCCATCGAAGTTTCCGGCGCGGCGCCGCTCATCGAGACCGGCTCGTCCTCCCTGGGCCAGGTGATCGAGACCAAACTCATCCAGGAATTGCCGCTGAACGGGCGTAACTTCGTTCAACTTGCGACGCTCGGCCCCGGGGTCACCGGAGTGGGTTTTGGCGCTCGCGGCACCATCATGAACGGAACCCGCCCGGCCGACCTTCGTCCGGGCAGCGAGATCTTCTCGAACGGCAACAGAGAAGGCGCCAACAACTTCCTCTACGACGGCGTTGACAACAACGTCCGCCAGAACTTCGCCATCACGCTGCGCCCTTCGGTGGAAGCCGTTCGCGAGTTCAAGATCCAGACCAATCTGTTCGCCGCCGAGCAGGGACGCAATCCCGGCGCCACGATCAATGTCATCACCAAGTCCGGATCGAATGAGTGGCACGGCAGCGCGTACGAGTTCCTGCGCAACTCGAATTTCGATGCGCGCGAGTATTTCGCCGCACCCGGCGCCGCCAAGCCGGCCTTTCGACAGAATCAGTTCGGCGCCAGCGTGGGCGGCCGCATTCGCCGCGACAAGCTCTTCTTCTTCGCCAATTATGAAGGCTACAGGCGCAGTCTGGAAACCGTTTCTGTGAACACCGTACCGCTGGAGGCCGTCCGCGGCGGCGACTTCTCGGCGGTACGTGATGTCTTCGACCCATTCAGTGTCCGTGCCCAGTCGGGCACGCCTAGCGGCTTCGTGCGGGATCCCTTCCCCGGCCGCCGCATTCCCGCCAATCGCTTCGATCCCGTCACGGCACGGCTCATCCAGGCCTATCCGCTGCCGCAGCGTGCCGGTCTGGTGAACAACCACACCTCCAACCCAAAGGACCGCCAAAGCTGGAATCAGGGGGATCTGCGCGGCGATTGGAACGCCGGTTCCAAAGACCAGGTCTTTGCCCGCTTCTCCCGCCAGGACACCCTCACGCTCAAGCCTTCCACCTTCCAGCCCGTCACGGTTCCCGGCATGAATGAACCGGTCTCGCTCGGAAACGAGGGCACCTTCGCCGGTGAGTCCAACCTCATCACCCATCACGCCGTCCTCGGTTGGACCAGGACCCTTTCTCCTACCTTCCTGCTGGACGCCCGCATGGGCTACGTCCGCTACGATCTGAACTACTCACAGGAGGGTGCCTCCGATGGTGCGCGGCTGGGCGAGAAACTTGGAGTCCTTAACTCGAATCAGGGGCCTCGCTCGGACGGCATTCCCATCTTCTCTCCGGCCGGCTACACCGGCATCGGCCAAACGCGGTCCCTGCCCATTGTCCGGGTCGAGAACACCTTCCACCCCTCCGTTTCCCTCACGCGGATCCTCGGCGCGCACAGCGTGAAGACCGGGTTTGAGGCCCGGCGCCGCCAAATGAGCGAGTTCCAGAACAACCGCGGCAGCGGCCGCTTCAACTTTGACCGCGTCTTTACCGCTAACCCGAACCAGACTGCCACCAGCGGCGACGCGATGGCCGGATTCCTGCTCGGCACCGCCTCCGTCATTGAACAGGACTTCCTGCTCACGCTCGCCGGCATTCGCGCCACCGAGTTCGGCAGTTTCGTTCAGGACGACTGGCGCGTCAACAACCGCCTCACGTTCAATCTGGGTATCCGCTACGAATACGACACGCCGTTTTCGGAAGTCGCGAACCGTTGGGCGAACTTCGATCAGGCCACCGGCAAGATGCGCCTTGCGGGTGTTAACTCGGACCGGAACGTTGGCGTCCAGCGGGACAGCAACAACTTTGCGCCTCGCTTCGGATTCGCTTACCAGTTGCGTTCCACCACGGTGGTCCGCGGCGGGTACGGCGTTTACTACAACACCCAGGGCCATGGCGGCGTCGCCATTCGTCTGCAGCGGCAGCTGCCTTTCGGTCCCATCAACGCGGAGAACGTGAACCAGTTTTCCAGTTCGCCCCGCCGCGTTATCGATGGTTTCCGGCCCATCCCTCCGCTCGATCCGGCAGTGGTCGCCAACAACCCCACCGGCAGCGTTCTATCGATGCCGGAGGATTTCAAGAGCGGCTACACGCAGCAATTCAATCTCCAGGTACAGCATCAGTTGCCGTGGGGTGGTGTGGTCGTCAAGGCCGGCTATGTCGGCAATCTCGGCCGCCAGTTGCACGCCACGTTCAATTCGAATCAGCCGGAACCGGGTCCGGGCGGGCCGGCCACGCGCCGGCCGTTCCGATTGCTCGCTCCCAACGTGGTGGATGTCACCCGAGCGGCTACCGATGGCATCTCGAACTATCATGCCTTTCAGGCAACAGCGGAAAAGCGTTTCACCCGCAATCTCGGATTCCTGACCTCCTATACCTGGTCGCATTCCATCGACAACGTCGGCCTCGATTTCGGTGGCGGCGCCGACGGCCCCGTCCCGCAGGATATCCGCAATCGCCACTCCGCCGAGCGCGCCACCAGCGCGCATGACATGCAACATCGCCTGGTGCATTCCATGAACTACGCGCTTCCCGCCGGAAAGGGCCAGCGCTGGGATCCCGGCTCGGCTCTTGGCAACGCCATTCTGGGCGATTGGCAGGTGAACACGATCTTCACCTCCCAGACGGGCCTGCCGTTCACACCCACGCTGGCCGCCCCGGTTTCGAACGCGGGCGCGAGCCGCCCGGACCGCCTGAGTACCGGCAGTCTCGACAACCCAACGCCCACGCGCTGGTTCGACACTTCGTTCAACACCGCCGGCGCCGCTTGGGCCAATCCCGCACAGTTCACCTTCGGCAACGCTGGCCGCCATATCCTCCGCGGCCCTGGACGGGTGAACCTGGACTTCTCCTTGTTCAAGGCCTTCGTGCTGCGCGAGCAGATGCGACTGCAATTCCGCGCCGAGTTCTTCAATCTGTTCAATACGCCGCAGTTCGACGCGCCCAACGCGAGCATCGGGAGCCCGAACGCGGGCATCATCACGACGGTGCTGGGTAACCCGCGCCAGGTGCAGTTCGCGCTCCGCTTTTCGTTCTGAGCGCTTGAGGGGGGTAACTGGCGGTGCGCAGGATTCCTCCGCTCGCCGCCACCGCCGTCAACTGCTCACCGTCGCACGATCTCCACCCGGCGGTTCTTAGCCCGTCCCTCTTCCGTCCGGTCATCCGCAATCGGCCTCGTCTGCCCGAAGCCCGCCGGCGTCAACCGCGCTCTGGCGATCCCGGCAGCTTCCAACGCCGCCGCCACGGACTCAGCCCGCGCTTTCGACAACAAGAGGTTTGACTCCGGCGTCCCCGTGCTATCCGTGTGCCCCTCCACGCCCACCCTCAGCGCCGCTCGCTTTTTCAGCAGCACCGCGATCTGCTCCACCGTCCCCCGCGATTCGGGCAAGATGTCCGCCTTCCCCGTCGCGAAGCGGATGTCCAGGGCTACAAACCCGTCCTTATCAATCGCCGCCCCCATCGCATCGGCCGTAATCACCTGCGCCATCGCCGCGGTCTCCAGTATGTGCAGGTAGTAGTTACGGCCGGTGTACTTCAAGCCCGCCTGGATCTCCGCCCAAACTTCCACCCCGTTCCTCATCACCTTCACCACGCTGATGTTGTCATCCGAGTGCACCACCTCACCGCCAACCGCCTTGATCGCGTTCTCATAATTGCGCCGGATGGCCAGCCCGCCCGGATGCGCCTTCGCATCGATCAGGTAATATCCAATGCGCGTGTATTTGCCCTCCACGGTTCGCGGCGGCCTATTGCGAAACGTATAGCTGGCGAATCCCTGTTGTTGGTGATTCGATATGTGGTACCCGGGCATGCGCGTCGGAAACAGCGGGTGATCTGAACCGCCTCGGGCATCCTTGGGATGCGCCTGTCCGTATACCGTGCCGGCAGAGAGAAGCAGCACGGCTATCCATTCCCAGTGCGATCGCGATTTCATGCGCAACAGCCTATCGCTTTCCCATGGCGACGTCATCCTCATCCAAGCTCCGCCAGTCCAAGCTCCGCCACTCCCTTGCGTCCCACGCCCACATCTGATAGGCTCCGCCCCAATACTTTCCCGTCGTGAGGTCACTCATGCTACGTCTGCATTGGGCCGCTCTGTTGCTGGCTGTCTCTGCCGCTCCGTTGCTCCGCGCGCAGAACTTCGCCGAAATCACCGGCTCCGTTTCCGACTCCACCGGCGCCGTCATGGCGGGTGCCACCGTCACCATTCTGAACACCGCCACGAACCAGACCCGTACCGCCGTCACCAACGATACCGGCAATTACGCGCTGCCCTACCTCGTTCCAGGCTCCTACGACCTCCGCGTCGAGATCGCCGGCTTCAAGGCTGCCACTCGTAAAGGCATCGAACTCCAGGTCGGTGCCGTCGCGCGGCTCGACTTCACCATGGAAGTCGGAGAGGTCACCCAACAGGTGGAAGTCACCGGCGGCGCGCCGCTCCTCAATACCGAAACCGCGGCCCTCGGTACCGTCATCGAAAACCGCCGCATCGTCGACCTTCCGCTGAATGGCCGCAACTACCTTCAGCTCGTTACCCTCAGCCCCAACGTCACTACGGAAGGCGGCGCCGGCGGTGGAGGCGGCCTCCAAGGCGGTGCCCGCTCGCAAACCTCGCTCTCGATTGCGGGCCAGCGTCTCGAATACAACCGCTACACTCTCGACGGCGTCGAAAACACCGACCCCAACTTCAATTCCTACATCATCCAGCCTTCTGTCGACGCCCTCCAGGAATTCAAAGTCCAAACCGGCATCTATTCGGCCGAATTCGGCCGCGGCGCCTCACAAATCAACGTCACCACGCGCTCCGGCACCAATGAATTCCACGGCGCCGCCTTCGAGTTCCTCCGCAACTCCGCCCTCGACGCCCGGCAGTGGCTCCAGTCCACTGGCCAGAAGAATCCCTTCCGGCGCAACCAGTACGGCTTCACGCTCGCCGGTCCTGTCAAAATCCCCAAGCTCTTCGATGGCCGCGACAAGCTCTTCTTCATGTCGAACTTCGAGCAGAACCGCGACCGCACCACCAACTTCCTTCGTGTCAACGTTGCCACCGACCCCATGCGGAACGGCGATTTCTCCGGCCAGCCGCGCACCATCTTCGATCCCCTCTCCCGCACTTATAACGAGGCCGGCGTTGCCACCGGCGCCACGGCGTTCCCCGGCAACGTGATCCCGCGCAATCGTCTCAACGCCCAATCCCAGCGTCTGCTCGAGTTCTTCCCCGCGCCCACCACCGGCGGCAATACCCTAACCGCTGGCAACTACGCCCGCAACGCCCGCTCCACCGTCGACAACACGCAGTTCAACCAGCGCATCGACTTCAACCAAAGCAACAAGAGCAACTGGTTCGGCCGCTATTCCTGGGGCGATGACGCCTTGCTCAACGGCGCGGGCATCCTCACTGACTCCACCCAGACCCTCACCGTTGTCCGGCAGGCGATGCTTTCCAACACCCGCATCATCGGTGCCTCCACAGTCAACGAAGCGCGCTTCTCCTGGAATCAGTTCAATAACGACTTCGTCGGCTACTTCGCCAACCAACGCGACATCCAGGCCGGCCTCGGCATTCCTGGCCTCAATGCGCCGAGTCCCCTTGCCTTCGGCGTTCCCGCGATTGGGCTCGGCGGCGGCATCAGCGGCTTCGGCGGCGTCACCCCGTGGGTTACCCGCAACAACAGTTTCCAGTTTATGGATAACGTCTCCATCATTCGCGGTCGCCACTCCATCAAGCTCGGGGGCGAAATCCGCCGCGACCGCTACAACCAGTACGGCAACCAGAAAGCCACCGGCGAATTCCTCTTCGATGGCCAAGCCACCTTCAACCCCGCCAACCGCGGGGCCACCGGCTTCATCTTCGCCGACTTCATGTTGGGGGAAACGTCCACCGCGGCCCGCGTCCTTGCCATGGCCAACGGCATGCTGCGCCGCACCAGCTACTACGGCTACGTCCAGGACGATTGGAAGATCACCACCCGCCTCACGCTCAACATCGGCATTCGCTATGAGAACGCCCGCCCGTGGGTGGACAAGTACCGCGGCATCATGAACATCCAACTGTTCGACCCGCTTGTCGGCCCCGACGGCTTCCTCCCAAACTCCCGCCAGCCCATCATCACCCGTCCCGGCTCGGGCGATTTCTATGAGGGCTTCAACTTCCGCTTCGCCAACGGACAGGCCACCCAGGCCGGCGATCAGTACATGGGCCGTGCCCTGGTGAATCCAGACAATAACAACTGGGCACCCCGCTTCGGCCTCTCCTACAGCCCCTCCAACCGCTGGACCTTCCGCACCGGCGCCGGCATCTTCTACGTCCAGGACACCGGCAACCCCACCTTCGATATGTCGCGCAACCAGGGTGGCCGCGACCTCCTCATCACCAACATCGAACGCCGCAACGCCAGCATGAACGACCCCTGGGCATCCTCTCGCGCCAGCGCTTCCTGCACCGGCTGGACCGGCCCCTGTCTGGCCACGCCGCAGATCCTTGCCAACAGCCAGAACCTGCGCACCCCCATCGTCTACCAGTGGCTATTCAATATCCAGCGCGAGCTCTCGCAGAACCTCGTGCTCGAAACCGGCTACCAGGGCAGCGCCGGCAATCGCCTCCCGCGCTTCCGTGTTTATAATCAGCCCATCCTCAAGACCGGCCCCACCGACACGCGCACGGTCTCCCAGCGCACGCCTTGGCCTGCCTACGGACGCCTCCAGTTCGTCGATGGCGTTGATCAGTCCAACTACCACGCCTTCAGCGCCAAGCTCACCCAGCGCTTCCATCGCGGCTTGACCTACATGCTCGGCTACACCTGGGCCAAATCCATTGACGGCGGCAGTGCCATCCGCACCAACTCCGGCGACACGCTCTGGCCCACCAACAGCTACAATCTCCGCAACGAGCGCGGCCTCTCGCAATTCAATGTCGGCCGCCGCTTCGTCGGCTCCTTCGTATACGAACTCCCCTTCGGCCCCGGCAAGAGCTTGCTCAAGGAAGGCATCCTCTCCAAACTTGCCGGCGGCTGGCAGTTGGGTGGCATTATCACCCTCGCCGACGGCGCGCCCATGAACGTCACCCAACTCGGCGACACCGCCGCGCTGAACACGCTCGGCAATCAGCCCGACGCTACCGGCATCAGCCCCATCCCCGCCAACCGCTCCCAGTACCAGTTCTGGAATATCGCCGCCATCAATGTCACCAACCCCGAGCTCAACTGGCGCCCCGGCAACATGGGCCGCAACACGCTGCTCCGGCCCGGCACCCGCCAGGGCGACCTTTCCCTGATTCGCAACATCCGCATCCGGGAAGGCCACACGCTCAACGTCCGCTTTGAAACCTTCAACACGGCGAATCATCCCAATTGGAACGCGCCCAGTGCCGATGCCCGCAACGCGCAAACCTTCGGCGTTGTCACATCCGCCCGCACCATGCGCCAACTCCAATTCGCCCTCAAATATCTGTTCTAATCAGGATTCGGAGATTGAATGACTACACTTGTTCTGCTGGCCGCCTCGCTTGCCTTTGCGCAAAGCCCCAACACGCTCACGAAAGCGGAGAAATCCGCAGGGTGGCAATCGCTGTTCGACGGCAAATCCATGAGCGGTTGGGATTCCTACAACGGCGGCGATTGGAAAGTCGAAAAGGGCGCGATCGTCTGCACCGGCGCCAAGCCTGGTTGGCTCGGCACCTCACAAAGCTTCGGCGATTACCAGCTCAAACTCGAGTTCCTGCCGGAAAACGAGAAGACCAACAGCGGCATCTTCCTGCGTTCCCAGAAAGAGGGCCAGCCGCATATCACTGGCTACGAACTCCAGGTTTGGGATTTCCAGCCCGCTGGCTTTCATACCGGGAGTCTTGTCGGCACCGCCAAAGCTTCGCCTACTAAGATCAAGCCCGGTGTCTGGAACCAGTACGACGTGCTGCTGCAGGGCGACCACATCGTCGTCACCCTCAATGGCAGCAAACTTCTCGACATCCGCGACAGCAAGCATGCCGCCGGCGTCATCGGCTTTCAGTGCCAGAAGGACAATCACATCGAATTTCGTAATATAAAGCTGCTTCCCAAAAAGTAGCAATCAGGAAGGACTCGCATTCCTATGTTTCGCTTTGTTGCGTGCAGTTTTCTTATACTTATCCCTGCCTTCGCCCAAATGCATTCGCTCACCCGTGAGCAGATGATGAAGTACACGGCGCAGAACCCCTATGAGCGCTTCTCCGATGGGCGCCCCAAGGTCCCCGATGCCCTGATCGCCAAGCTGAACGCCATGTCGGCCGAAGAGATCCTGGCCATCGCCCGCAAAGGCTATACCAACCAGTATGCCGATGGCTTCAAGGTCCTCAACCCCGGCAAGAACCTCGTCGGCCGCGCCTTCACCCTCCAGATGATGCCCACCCGCCCCGACATCGCCGAAGTCGACCAGAAGGAATGGCGAGCCGCCCATGGAGGCAAGGGTCGCCTCTCCCACCAGACCGCCCTCGACATGCTCCAGAAGGGTGACGTGTTCGTAGTCGATGCGTTCGGCAATCTCGACGCCGGCGGCATCGTCGGCGACAACCTCGCTTACTACCTCTGGAAGGCTACCGGCACCGGCTTTGTCATCGATGGCGCCATCCGCGACCTCAACGGCATCGCTCCGGTTGGCATGGGCGGCTACTTCCGTGAGGCCGTACCCGCCGCTATCCGCGAAGTCATGGTCGCCGGCATCAATGTGCCCGTGCGCATCGGCAAGGTTACGGTCATGCCCGGCGACGTCGTGCTGGGCGACCGGGAAGGCGTTTTCTTCATCCCGCCGCACCTGCTGCAGGAACTGGTGGACGAAGCCGAGATTACCCATGTCCACGATGAATGGACTAAGAAGAAGTTCGATGAAGGCAAGTGGAAGTCATCGGAGATCTACGGCCGCCCGTCTGATCCCGCACTCATCAAGGAATACGAAGACTACCTGAAACCCCGTATCGAGCCGCGTCTCTGGGAGCAGTACGTGAAACGCTACCGCGGACCCCAGACCAAGAAACAGTAACTTCCTCCTAACCTGGGGCTGTCGTCATACAGGCAGCCCCGTATCCTCCTTCCACTCCTTCCCGTGTCCTCGTACGAAGTTATCCTCGCATACAGCAATCCTCCGATTGGCAACGAAAAATTCCAATGTTAGGGTTACCCAATCGGCAAACCGCGTTGGGTGATGCGGTTTTCATTTAGTTTGGCCAATCGGCCAAGGGGTGAGTATGACCGTCGTAATGGGACGTTGGGTATTCGTGTGTCTTTCCGCCGCGGGCTTATATGCCCAGACTTATGGCGAGATTACCGGCACGGTTACGGACAGCACAGGTGCGGCAGTTGCCGGCGCACCAATCTCGATCACTAACATCGCTACTAACCAGATCCGGCGGATTGAGACCAATACCGCGGGCACTTACAGTGTTCCCTTTCTGGTTCCTGGCCGGTATCGAATTGAGGCCAAGGTTCAGGGCTTCAAAGCGGCCATTGCCGCCGACCGCACGCTGCAGGTTGGCGATGTCCTCCAGGTGGACTTCACCCTCGAAGTCGGCGCCATCACGGAGACCGTCGAAGTAGCCGCGCTCGCCGAGATGCTGCAGACGCAGAGCACTGCCACCGGCACCATCATCGAACAACGCCGTATTGTCGAACTTCCCCTCAACGGACGCAATTACCTGCAACTCGTGAGGCTAAGCCCAAACGTGAGTGCCGAGATGGGCGCCGGTGGGCAGGCCAGTGGCCGCCAGGGTGGCGAGCGCGCCAATCAGGCCCTCTCCATCGCCGGCATGCGGCAGCAGTTCAATCGCTTCACCCTCGACGGCGTGGAGAATACCGACGTCAACTTCAACACCTTCGTTGTTCGCCCTTCCGTCGATGCTCTCCAGGAGTTCAAGGTCCAGACCGGCGTGTATTCGGCCGAGTTTGGACGCTCTCCGGCACAGATCAACGTCAACACCAAGCCCGGTACCAACGACTATCACGGCGTGCTCTTTGAGTTCCTCCGTAACGACGCTATCCAGGCCCGCCCTTGGCTCGCCGACGGTCCCAAGAATCCTTTCCGGCGCAATCAGTTCGGGTTCACGCTCGACGGACCCGTTGCGATTCCGAAGGTCTTCAACGGCAAGGACCGCCTGTTCTTCATGGCTAACTACGAAGGCCTCCGCGAGCGTGTCTCGGCTGTTCCCCGCTCCACCGTTGCTGATGCAGCCATGGTGGCCGGCGATTTCTCCGGGCCTGGCCTGCGGCCCATCTATGATCCCGACACGATCCGCCCCGGTGCGGATGGCCGGCTCACCGCCACGCCGTTCCCCAACCAGCGTATCCCCACATCCCGTTTCAAGCCGCAGTTCACCAAACTGCTGGAGTTCTATGCCCTCCCGAATGTCCCAGACGCCGTTGCCGGTGTCTCGCCGTTCAACTACGTTCGCAACGCCCCCAGCCCCACCGATTGGGATCAGTTCACCACCCGCATCGACCTTACCCAAAGCCCGGGCTCACAATGGTTCGGCCGCTTCAGTTGGGGTAGTGAGTTCGTCCAGAGCGGTCTTACCTTCGCCGCTCAGGACGAGAAGATCTCCACGAAAACGTGGCAGGCCATGATCTCCAACGTCCGCACCTTCTCCCCCTCGGTGGTCAATGAACTCCGCCTGGGCGCCAACATTTTCGACAACGACAAAGGCACCCGCTTCAATGGCGAACGTGACGTCACCACCGAACTCGCCATCCCCGGGCTCTTCTCTCCGATTCAGGCCGCCTGGGGTACTCCCGGTGTCGGCTTCGACGGCAATAACTTCGTATCAGGCTGGGGAGAAAACACAGAAGCGCCCTTTGTCATGCGCAACCGCACTTACCAACTGCTGGACAACCTCAGTTGGATCCGCGGCAAGCATACGTTCAAGTTCGGCGGCGAGGTGGCCAGCCGCCGCTTCAACCAGATCGGCAATCAGTTCCCGCGCGGCTTCTTCCAGTTCTCCAGCCGTCATACGGCCGATCCTTCCAACACCGCCAACACCGGCGTTGCCTTCGCTACCGGCCTGCTCGGATGGGCGCAGGAAGCCACTCGCGCGCTCGGGCTGGCCAATACGCAGTTCCGGCAGTGGTCCGGCGCCTTCTATGCCGAAGACACCTGGAAGATCACCAACACCCTCACGCTGAATATTGGTGTCCGTTACGAAATCACGCCGCCCTTTGCCGACCGCTACCGCGGCATCTTCAACATCAAAATGTTCTGCAATGGCGTCAATGACAGCGGCATCGATCCCAACTGCCGTGTCCCCGTCCTGGTGCGCCCCGGCCCTGGAGACTTTCACGACGGCCTCAACGTCCACATGGCCGACATCATTCCGAAAGAGACTGGCGATGACGCCATGTTCGGACGCGCCACCGTCATGACTGACAAGAACGACTGGGCCCCCCGCATCGGCATCGCCTGGCAGCCCCGCCAGGGTTGGACCGTCCGTACGGGCTATGGCTTGTTCTACGCGCAGGACACCGGCAACCCTGTCTGGGATATGGCTCGCAATCTCGGTTTCCGCGAATCGGCGCGCTCGCTCGATCCGGTTCCCGCGTCCAACATCCAAAATCCCTGGGCAACGCGCTCGGCCGCGAATGCCACCTGTTCCAACTGGGATGGACTCTGCCTGTCGGGTCTCTACATGCTTGCCAATCATGCCGACCGCCGCACCGCCTACGTCCACCAGTACCTGCTGAACGTCCAACATCAACTCACCGGGTCCATGATGGTGGAGTTCGGCTACCAGGGAAACGCGGGCCACAAACTCATGCGCATGTATGGCTGGAATGACCCCATCTATCGCTCAGGCCCTGATGACACCCGCTCGGCCAACCAGCGCCGTCCATGGGGCGCCGACATTTACGGCCGCATCCAGACCATCGGCGGCCACGTCAACTCCAACTACAACTCCGGTATCGTTAAAGTGCAGCAGCGCTTCAGCAAAGGCCTCACTTACCTGGTTGGTTACACGTGGGCCCGCTCCATCGACGACGGTTCCGCCATTCGCACCAATGACGGAGACAACCTGTTCCCCGCAAATAACTACGACTTCTCCCGCGAACGGGGCCTCTCCCAATTCCACCAACTCCACCGCTTCACCAGTTCCATTCTTTATGAACTGCCCTTCGGCAAAGGCAAACGCGATCTGGGCCGCGCCGGTAATCTGATTGCCGGCGACTGGTCGTTAGGCAGCATCTTCACCATGTCTACCGGTTCCCCATTCAATGGTGGCAATTGCGGCGACATCGCAGGCATTACCCAGGGCAGTCGCGGCGACGCCACCGGCATCAGCCCTTACCTTGATAACCCGACGCCACAGGAATACTTCCGTCGCTCGCCCACGGGCCGCGGCGCCGCCAGCATCACCTGCACCGTCCCGGATGCCCGCGGCGTAAACGAACTGACTTACCGCGAAGGGAACGTGGCCCGAAATCCTTACATCGGGCCCGGCCTCATTGGTTGGGACTTCTCCGCCCTCAAGCGCTTCCGCTTCGGAGAACGCATGAACCTCGAGTTCCGCTTTGAATCCTTCAACTTCCCCAACCACCCCAATTGGGGCGATCCGAACACGAATCTCACCTCACCGCAATACGGCCAGATTACCGGTGCCGGTGCGATGCGTACCAACCAGTTCGGACTTAAGTTCGCATTCTAAGTGCTCATTTCGCCGGAGGACAAATTCTATGTCGAAGTTGACCTGTGTCGCTTTCCTGCTTGCGCTGCCGTCGGCCGTCTGGGCCCAGATCGGCACCTCCACCCTGACCGGAAGAGTTACCGACACAACCGGCGCTGTTATCGCCGGCGCCGCCGTCAATGTCGTTCAGGTGACGACTAACTTCACCTTCAACGCCACCACCAACACCGAAGGCCTCTATCGCATCCTGTCCCTGCAGCCAGGCCGCTATCGCGTGTCCGTGGAGGCGCAAGGGTTCAAGAAAGCAATTCGCGACGATGTCGAATTGCGAGTCGGCGACACCTACGCCGTCGACTTCGGGTTGCAGGTGGGGAACGTGACCGAGTCCATCGAAGTGCAGGGCGCAACCCAGTTACTCGAAACAGAGACGTCCGCCACCGGTTCGGTTATCAGCGGCAACGTCCTCTACGACATGCCGCTGTACCAGCGCTATATCAACTCCACCCTCAATCTGGTCCCGGGTATGACCAGCGGCGGCTATGCCTACGGCGGAAGTCTTGGCTCCTATCACTTGGCCGGGCAGCGTTCGGGCGCCATCGGCATCTTCGAAGACGGTGTCAATGGCAATGACCAACAAGGCGGCACCGAAACTGTTAAGCCTATCCAGAACGCCGTCGCCGAAGTCAAGGTGCTCACCACCGTGCCTCCCGCCGAATACGGCCACTCCGCCGGCGGCGTCATCAGCGTCGTTAAGAAATCCGGCACCAATGAACTGCATGGCATGGCCTCCTGGTATGGCCGTACGCGCAGCATGCAGCATCGCCTGTTCTACGATAAGTTCCGCTCTTCGGAACCCGCGCCCGGGCGGCCCAACGGCCTGCCTACGTTCTTCATGCAGCCGGACGCCAATATCAGCGGGCCCGTTTACATCCCGAAGGTCTACGATGGACGCAATAAGACGTTCTTCTTCTTCGCCTACCAGCGGCTGCATGAGAAGAAAGTCGCCCAAGTGGACGCCACCACACCGACTGCCGACATGAAGAATGGCATCTTTACCTTCCCCGGTGTATCGAATGCCAATGTCATCTATGACCCGGCCACCACGCGCCGCAACGCGGACGGCACCTGGGCTCGGGATCCGTTCCCAAATAACCGCGTCCCTATCAATCGCTTCGACCCGGTCGCGGTGAAGTTACTCGGCTTCGATCCCTGGGTGCAGCCCAACCGCCCCGGCACTTACAATGCGAACGGCCCCAATGGGAACCTGCTGGCTGACGAATTCGCCCTGGTGTTCTTCGATGATTACAGCCTGCGCATGGATCACCAGTTCAGTCCCGCCTTTAAGATCTACGGCTCCTGGACGCAGAATGTGCAGAGCGGCTTCGGCCGCCCCATTAACATCCGCGCCGACCGGCCGGAGTTCGATGCCTCCCAAGGCAACTGGAATCCCTTCTCCGGCAAAAACCTCTCGGCTGGCAAGACCTGGATCCTGTCGCCCTCCATCGTCAACGACGCCCGTGTCGGCTACTACCGCCGCTTCAACGAAACGCGCGTCCCCTCCTTCGGAGAGAATTGGGCACAGCAACTTGGCATCCCCAACGCCGGGCCGGAACTGATGCCCGGCTTCGGTGGCGGCAGCACGGCGCGCTACTCCGCCGACGGCCTCTATGGCATCTATGGCGCAACCCCCAACCGCCGCGTGAACGAGACACTATCCTTCCGCAATGACACCTCCTACATCCGCGGTACGCACGCCTTCAAGTTCGGCTATGAGTTCCTCCGCTTCCGTCTGAATCACGCCGTCATGGCGAACCCTGTCCAGTACGACTTCGGCACCACCGTCGGCATTCAGCCCAATGGCGCCGCCATGCCCGCCACCGGCAATGACTTCGCCGGCTTCCTCACCGGCTATGTCTCCCAGGCTATCTTCCGCTCTGAACTCTCCAGTTGGCTGCCCCGCTCCTCCATCCACAGTTTCTACATCCAGGACGACTGGAAAGTGCGTCCCTCACTTACGCTGAATCTCGGCCTGCGTTACTCCAACGAGAGCCCGTTCAATACCAAGTTCGGGGTCATGAGTAACTTCGATCCCACCGCCCGTGATGCGCTCACCGGCGGCCCCGGCGCCATCATTCATCCCGCCAGCGGCCTCAATCGCCGCGATAACAATAACTTCAATCCGCGCATCGGTGTGGCCTGGCATCCCCGGGAACGCTGGGTCTTCCGCGGCGGCTTCGGCATGTATACCGTTGACGTCAAGTTCCCTGTCGCCCGCGAACAGTACGACGAGTATTCCGCCATCTCCAACCAGCAGGCGCCTCCCGGCGATCCCACTCCCATTTACCGCATCAGCCAAGGCACACGCCCGCCCGCCTTCAACGTTCTGCCGAATAACACCGCTCCGTTCGTCGGCGCCAACTACAGCAGCCGCGGCGCCGCCTTCTGGGATCCCAACCTGCGCAACCCCTACACGCTGAATTGGAATGCCGGCGTGCAGTACGAGTTCATCCGCGACTACCTCATCGACATCAGCTACCAGGGCTCCTCCGGCGTGGGTCTTATCGAACGCTGGGAATCGAACACCTTCCCTGTCGACTTCGCCCGCAATGACCTTGCGCTCCGCAGCCGGGTGCTCGCGGCACCGCAGAACTTCCGCCCCTTTCCGCAGTTTGGCAATATTCCCATGCGTTCCAACTTCGGCCACTCCAGTTTCCATTCCGGCACCGCCAAACTGGAGAAGCGCTTCTCCCAAGGCTTTTTCTTCAATACCTTCTACACTTTTGCGAAGGCCATCAATAGCCAGGACACCGACAACGCCGGAACCGGCATCGCTCCCATCCAGAACCGCTCGCTCGAAAAAGCCCGCGCCGGGTACGACCGCAACCATCGCTGGCTGGCCACCATCAATTACGAACTCCCCTTCGGCCGCGGCAAGCGTTTCCTGAACTCCGGCGGCTGGAAGCAGTGGATCCTGGGCGGTTACGAGATTTCCTGGATCCAGACCATGGAATCCGGCAACCCACTAAACTTCACTTACGCCAACAGTCCCTACAATTACTATCCCACTTACGTCGGCAGCCGCCGTCCCGACGTGGTGGGACAACCTGACTATGACTTCTCCCGCTGGAACAACGGCGGTCCGGACCGCTTCACCCTACAGAACCGGCCCGCTGTTGTCGACATCAACGCCTTCGCTCTACCGGGCGGCTGCCCCGGCACCGGCACCATCAATGCCGCCGACCGCGACCGTTGCTCCTTCCTGGTGGGCAACGCGGGCCGAAACATCCTTACAGGCCCCAGCCTCCGTTGGTCGCAAGTCTCCGTCCAGAAGAACTTCCGCTTCAGCGAACGCTGGAACGCCCAACTGCGTTGGGACTTCCAGAACGCTCTCAAGACCTTCAACTTCACCGGTCCCACCACAACTGTGGATTTCCGCAGTCCGCAAACGTTCGGCAAACTCACCGACGACCCGCGTACCGCCTCGCTCGGCGGTCAGCCGCTGATGAATCTGACCCTCATGATCCAGTTCTGAGCACCCTGTTCTTCGCCTGGACCGATCGCCGCAGGCCAGCCTCTACTGTAAAAACGGTAGACGCCGGTTTGCATTCGCCAAAGCGTTTTGATAGTATCCCGTCACTTGGTCGTAACTTCCCTGGAGGGATACTTTGAAAAATCTGAGTCGATTCAGTCTCGCTGCCGTGCTGGCTCTGGGATTGGCCGCATCGAGTTATGCACAGATCGGTACCGCTACCTTGACCGGTCGCGTCACGGATACCACCGGCGCTGTAGTTCCGAACGCCGCTGTGAACGTGGTCCAGATCGGCACGAACTTCACCTTCAACGCAACTACCAACGAAGAGGGCCTCTATCGCGTCCTTTCGCTGCAACCGGGTCAATATCGCGTCTCCGTCGAAGCGCAGGGCTTCAAGAAGTTCCTGCGTGAGGACGTCGAACTCCGCAGTGGCGACACGCAAGCCGTGGACGTCGCCATGCAGGTTGGCAACGTCAGTGAAACCGTCGAAGTCACTGGCGCGACGCAGCTGCTCGAAACCGAAACCTCGGCCACCGGCTCCACCATGGCCGGCAACGTCCTCTATGACCTTCCGCTGTATCAGCGGTTCGTCAACTCCACCCTAAACCTGGTTCCTGGCATGACCACCGGCGGCTATGCCTATGGCGGCAGTCTCGGTGCCTATCACTTGGCGGGTCAGCGCTCGGGTGCTATCGGCATCTTCGAAGACGGTGTCAATGGCAATGACCAGACCGGCGGCACGGAAACGATTAAGCCGATCCAGAACGCTGTCGCCGAGGTTAAGGTGCTCACCACCGTACCTCCGGCGGAATACGGCCACTCGGCCGGCGGCGTTATCTCGGTGGCCAAGAAGTCCGGCACCAACGAACTGCACGGCATGGCCAGCTTCTATGGCCGCTCGCGCCGCATGCAGCACCGCCTCTTCTTCGACCGCCTTAAGACCTCGCAGCCTGCTCCTGGCCGTCCCGGCGGGTTGCCCACGCAGTTCATGATGCCCGATGCCAACGTCAGCGGCCCCATCTACATCCCGAAAGTCTACGATGGCCGCAACAAGACGTTCTTCTTCTTCGCCTACCAGTGGCTGCACGAGAAGAAGGTGGCCCAGGTGGACGCCACCACACCCACCGCTGACATGAAAGCCGGCAACTTCAACTTCCCCGGTGTGGCCAACTCGAACATCATCTATGACCCGGCGACCACCCGGCGCAACCCCGATGGCACCTGGAGCCGCAGCCCTTTCCCGGGCAATATGGTGCCCACGAACCGCTTCGATCCCGTCGCACAGCGACTGCTCGCCATCGACCCCTGGGTGGCACCCAACCGCCCCGGCACCTACAACGCGCAGGGCCCTAGCGGCAACCTGCTGGCCGACGAATTCGCCCGCGTGTTCCTGCCGGACTACAGCCTTCGGCTCGATCACCAGTTCAGCCCGGCCTTCAAAATCTACGGCTCCTACACGGACAACCTGTACAGCGGCTTCGGACGCCCCATCAACATCAAGGAAGCCAATCCGGAGTTCGACAGCAGCCAGGGCAACTGGACGCCTTCGCGCAATTCCAACGTGTCGCTGGGTAAAACGTGGATCGTCACGCCTACGCTGGTCAATGACGCCCGCGCCGGCTACTACCGCCGCTTCGCCAAGACCGATGTGCCCTCCTTCGGCCAGAACTGGGCGCAGCAACTCGGCATCCCCAATGTTGGCTCGGAGTTGATGCCCGGCTTTGGCGGCACCTCCACCGGACGCTATGACCCTTCCGGTCTCTATGGCATCTACGGTGCCACTCCCAGCCGTTCGGTGAACGAGACGCTGTCGTTCCGCAACGACACTGCCTACATTCGCGGCACGCACGCCATCAAGTTCGGCTATGAATACCTGAAGTTCCGCCTCAACAACGCTATCCTCGCCTACCCGGCGCAGTTTGCGTTCGATACATCGACAGTGGGTCTGCAACCCAACGGCCAGCCGATCCCGAACACGGGTAATCAGTTCGCGGGCTTCCTGACCGGCTACGTTTCCCAGGCCATCTTCCGCGGCGAACTGTCGAGTTGGCTACCCCGCTCGTCTATCCACAGCTTCTACATCCAGGACGACTGGAAGGTCACCCCGACCCTCACCGCCAACATCGGCCTCCGCTACTCCAACGAAGCGCCCTTCAATACCAAGTTCGGTGTGATGAGCAACTTCGATCCGAATGGCCGTGATCCGCTCACCGGCCGTACCGGCGCTATCATTCACCCCACCAGCGGGTTGAACAAGCGCGACAACAACAACTTCAATCCCCGCATCGGCCTGGCCTGGCATCCCAAGGAACGCCTTGTGTTCCGCGGCGGCTTCGGCATGTACACCGTGGACGTGAAGTTCCCGTTGAACCGCGAACAGTACGACGAATACCAGACGCTGGTGAACCAGCAGCCGGCCCCCGGCGATCCCACGCCCATCTATCGCATCAGCCAGGGTGTCCGTCCCCCGTCCCCCACGGTGCAGCCCAACAACACGGCTCTGTATTCCGGCGCCAACTTCGGCAGCCGCAATGTCTCCTGGTGGGATCCCAACCTGCGCAATCCCTACACGCTCAACTGGAACACCAGTATCCAGTACGAGTTCGTGCGCGACTACCTCATCGAAGTCAGCTACCAGGGCTCGTCCGGCGTCGGCCTCCTGGAGCGCTGGCAGGCCAATACCTTCGCCCCGGACTTCGCTGCCAATGACCTGACCCTGCGCAACCAGGTCTTCGCCGCGGCGCAGAACTTCCGTCCCTACTCCCAGTTCGGCGACGTGATCATGCGCTCGAACTTCGGACACTCCACCTTCCACTCCGGCACCGTGAAGTTGGAGAAGCGCTACTCGCAGGGCTTCTTCTTCTCCACCTTCTACACGCTGTCCAAGGCCCTCAACAGCCAGGACACCGACAACGCCGGCGCCGGTGTTGCGCCCATCACCAACCGCGCCCTCGAAAAAGGCCGCGCTGGTTATGACCGCAATCACCGCTTCATCGGCACCATCAACTACGAACTGCCCTTCGGCAAAGGCAAGAAGTTCCTGAACGGCGGCGGCTGGAAGAACCTGCTCTTCGGTGGTTATGAGATCTCCTGGATCCAGACCATGGAATCGGGCAATCCGCTCACCTTCACCTTCGCCAACAGCCCCTACAACTACTACCCCGGATTCGCCGGCAGCCGCCGTCCTGACCTGGTCAGCGAGCCTGACTACGATTTCGGCAAGTGGAACAACGGCGGCCCGGATCGCTTCACCCTGCAGAACCGCCCGGCGGTGATCGACATCAACGCCTTCGCCATGCCCGGCGGCTGTGCGGCCACCGGCACCATCAGCCAGGCCGACCGTGATCGCTGCTCGTTCCGTATCGGCAACGCCGGCCGCAACATCCTCACCGGCCCGCGCCTGGTGTGGAGCCAGGTCTCGGCGCAGAAGAACTTCTTCATCACCGAGAAGGTGAAGGCTCAGCTTCGCTGGGACTTCCAGAACGCCCTCAAGACGTATAACTTCACGGGCCCGACCACCACGGTCGACTTCGTGAATCCGCGCACCTTCGGCCGGCTCACCGACGATCCCCGCACAGCATCGCTCGGCGGCCAGCCACTCATGAATATCACCGTCATGCTGCAGTTCTAACGAAGAGCATCAGACACAGACACAAAACCCCGTCCGGCCCTCCAGCCGCGACGGGGTTTTCCCCTTCAGGCCTTGAACTTCCGCACCGCCGCCTTATCCAACGTCACACCCAACCCCGGCGCCTTCGGTATCGCCACGAATCCCTTCACCGGTGTAAATCGCTCCGCGAGCAGGTCATGTTCCCGCAGATACGACAGTGTGTCCGACGGGATCGTGCAACTCTTGGTCGCCGCCGCCTTGTGCACGAACCACATATCCCGCACACCTAGCTCGACGCCCGACCCGTGCCACATCCGTACCCCCGACAACTCCGCCAGATACCCCAGATTCACAAAGTCCCGCGACTTCATGCTGTTGTTGAACACATCGGCGGCGCCTTCCTTCAGCGCGTCCACGGCCTGCTTCGGACTACTCGGCGTCAGCGCGACGGGAATCTTCGTTTGCTCGCGCACCTGCCGGAACCAGTCCAGCCGTTTCGTCACCGGGTCCTCAATTGTCAATGGAAACTCGCGCAGCGGCGCTGCCATCTTCACGAACGCCGCCACGTCTTCATAGGACGAGTTGAAGTCGATGATATAGGTCAAACCAGGCGCGGCCTTCACCGCCGCCTCCAGCAGCGGCTTCGGATTCTCGCCCTTCCGTGCCTTGAACTTGAGGTTGTGGAACCCGCCTTCGACAGCCTTGCGGCACACCTCCAGCATGTCCTTTGTGGTCCGCTGGCCTGTCCAATAACTGACCGCCACCTTGCTCTGATGACAGCCGCCCAACAACGCGCACACCGGCAGGCCCAGATGCTTGCCGAGAATGTCGTAAATCGCGATCTCAAAGGCGTCCGACGTGGTGCCGCTTGGCATGCCTAACGAGGGCTTCGCGAAATCCAGGTCTGCCAGCGTCTTGCCTTTCAACCACTCCGCATTGGCCTGCACCGAGGCCAGCGGCACCTCGCGCGAGCTTTCTCCAATCCCCGACAGCCCGCCGCTCGCCTGGATCTCGACAATGAATTTGGGGTACTTCGGAAAGTCCACCAGGCGCTGGTCGAGCGTGGGG
Source organism: Bryobacterales bacterium (assembly GCA_016789745.1). Taxonomy (GTDB): domain Bacteria; phylum Acidobacteriota; class Terriglobia; order Bryobacterales; family Bryobacteraceae; genus CADEFT01. Next base: position 4,989 of record JAEUQF010000281.1, on the reverse strand, counting down.
CCGAAGTCCGGGCTGTATACCGTGCCTTGCTTCATCGGCACGATCACCGCGGTGAAGTCGATGCGTTCAAATCGCAGTTTCGAAGCAGTGTTGGTGGTTTGCCCAAGGGCAGGGGAGGGAAGCGCGGGCGCAAGCAGAGCCGCAAAGGTATCACGCCGTCGGATTCGCATCCCCAGAGCTTATCACCGGCGCCGCGTCCGGCTGCCCAGCACAAGCCCAAATCCAGCCGTCAGGACAAGTGCTGCGGTGGAAGGCTCCGGAACAGCGTTTTCGACGCTTTCTACGCTGTATCGAAGGTGTTGCGCATTGTTGATCAGGTTCGTGACGGATGCCGGCGCATAGCCTGCGGCCGTGCTCGCGAACCGGTCCCCTACTCGCGTCACACCCGTGTCCGTCACCACTGTTGGTATCGCTACGGCCCATCCCCCCTGGCCCGTGGTTCCACCGTCCATCTGCATGACCAGAAAGCAATTGCCTGGCCCGAGCGTCAGGCCGGAGAACAGAGAAACGTTCTGTTGCAGGCCCGGGCTCAGGTTGAAGCTCACGGAAGCGATCTCATTGGCGACCGTGGTACCTGCGCCGATGGAGGTGATCAGGAAGGCATGCATCGCCAGCCCGGCACCGATCCCGCAGGCATTCGTGAGAACAGCCGACACGGATACGTTGTTGTAGGTCGCGGTTTGCGTCCAGCCCGCCGCCGTCACCGCGACGCCCGCAAAGAGGGTCCCGCTTCCGGAAACCGAAACTCGTAGCTGCGTGCGCGCCCGTGGCGGCTGCGGTCAGCGAACAGAGAAGGGAGATGAGATAGAGACAGTTTTTCATGGATCCTCCCTGCCCCGAGATGGGCATGTCGGAAGGTGTTAGAGAAAGTTGGACTTGTATCAAGAAGAATTGTGACGGCCCCTGCGGTTCCGGTAATCTCTACTCAGGCCCCATGACTCCCCTGCCACGCAGACACTTCCTCGGCGCCCCGGCGTTGCTGTCGAGCCGCATGCTGGCGGCCCCCCAGCGGGCTAATATCCTGCTGATCGTGTCGGAGGATAACGGCCCGCAACTCGGCTGCTATGGCGACCGTACCGTACCCACCCCCCATCTCGACGCTCTGGCCGCTGCCGGGGCGCGCTGGGAGAACGCTTATGTGACCCAAGCGGTCTGCAGCCCCTCCCGCGCCTCCATCCTCACGGGCTTGTATCCGCACCAGAACGGACAAATCGGCCTTGCCACCCACGCCTTTTCGATGGTGCGTCCCGTGCCTACTCTCCCCGGCTTACTCAAGCAGGCTGGGTATCGCACGGGCCTGATCGGCAAACTGCACGTGAACCCGGAGCAGTGGTTCGACTTCGACTTCCGCTGGAGCGACGCTGACGCGATAAGCTTTGCCCACCGCGACGTGGCGCGGACGGCTGAAGTCGCCGGCGAGTTCTTCTCCGGCCCAGGCCCCTTCTTTCTGATGGTCTGCTTCGCCGACGCGCACCTTCCGTTCCTCCGCCAGCATAGCGGCCTGCCGGCAACACCCGTCACGCCCGCCCAGGTAAAGCCGTTTGAAGCCGTTGGCGTCGACTCGCCACGCCTGCGCCAGCAAGTCGCCGATTACTACAGTTGCATCAGCCGCCTGGATACCGGCGTCGGCATGCTGCTCGGCAAATTGAAAGACGCCGGCCACGAAAACCAGACGCTGGTGGCCTACCTCGGTGACCATGGCCCGCAGTTCTCCCGCGGCAAGACCACCTGCTACGAGTTCGGCCTGCGTGTGCCGCTGCTGCTGCGCTGGCCCGGCCGCATCCGCGACGGCGAGGTCCGGCGCGATCTCTGCTCCACCATCGACCTGATGCCCACGCTGCTTCACGCAACCGGAATCCCCACGCCTCGAAACCTGCCCGGACAGCCGCTGCTACCGCGCGGCCACGAGCGTCGCGAGCTCTTCTGCGAATGGAATACCAGCCACCCGGTGCCGTTGCCGTCCCTGCTTTACCCACAGCGCACGGTGCGCGACCGCCGCTACAAGCTGATCACAAATCTGATGTCCGGCCGCCGCAGTCCCGCCGAGCTCTACTACACCGAGCAGAAGCTGATAACCACCGGGGCAAACGCCGCCGAGATCGCATCCGCGCCGGAGCAGGTCCGTGCTGCCTATAGCGTCTGGCGGGACCCGCCTCCCATCGAACTCTACGACCTGGAGCGCGACCCGCATGAGTTCGCAAACCTTGCCGGACGCCGCGCTCTGCGGAATGTCGAAAGCCGTCTGCTCGCGACCTTACGACGCTGGCAACGCGACACGCAGGACCCGTTGGCCGATCCGGCGAAACTCGCCCTGCTCGACCTGGAGGATCGCGAAGCCGCCGCCCACCCGCAGGGCTCTCGCCGTGCTGGCTTCCGCTGGCGATACCCTGAATATCTCTACTCCGCTACACCGTCCGAAAGGTGATTTCTCTCGCATGAAATGGATGGCCGTTCTCGCGCTCGCTTCCGCCCTGTTCGCCGAGCGCTACATCGCGATCGACAACATCTGCGCCTGGCCCAATCTGAAGCGGCTGGCCGATGGGTCCCTCGTCGCGGTGGTTTTCAATCAGCCCAGCCATGGCAAGACCGAAGGAGATGTCGAAGCCTGGGTCAGCCGCGATGGCGGCAAGCTCTGGACCAAGGCCGGCACGCCCGCCCCGCACGAGCCCGGCACGCTCCGCGTCAACCATGCCTTCGGCGTGGCGCACGATGGGTCGCTGGTGGTGCTGGCGGCCGGGGCCCCTGTCGAAAACCGCAAGGGCTGGCTGCCGGTGTGGGTCTGCCGTTCCCGCGATGGCGGCCGTACCTGGACCCGCTCAGAGAAGATTACGCTCCCCGACGGCGCCTCCTACCTGATGCCCTACGGGGATGTCGTGCAGTTGCGCGGACGCCGGCTGGCCGCGACCTTCTACCAGCACTTCAGCATTCACTCGCTCGGCGTCACGCCGAAGTCGACGATGCCCAAAGGGGGCACCGCCTACATCCTCTTCAGTGAAGACGATGGTCAGAGTTGGGGCAACGGCGTGCCCATCGCAGAGGGCAACTACAACGAGACGACGCTGCTGCGCGTGAGCGAACGCCGCCTGCTGGCGGTGGCCCGCACCTACGACCCGGCCGACATGGAGATGTTCGTCTCCGGAGACGAGGGCCGCACCTGGACCAGGCAGGGCGCCGTGTCGTTGCCGCGCCAGCATCCGGCCAGCCTGCTGAAGCTTAGCGATGGCCGGCTGCTGATGACCTACGGCGTCCGCGAACGTGCCAACCGCGCCGTGAACGTGCGCGTCAGTTCCGACGAAGGGCGCACGTGGGGGCCCGCTTGGCCGATCGTCACACTGGAGGGCGCGGTGGATAGCGGGTATCCCTCCACCGTGCAGTTGGAGGATGGAACGCTCGTCACCGCATGGTATGCCAGCGGTATCGTGCAACACCAGCGCTATCACATGGGCGTGTTGCGGTGGAAGCTGGAAGCTAAGTGACGGATTCGCGGACTTCGGGTACCGCGTCCCAGGCGCATTCGGCGCGTAGGTCATCCCGTAGCGCGTCGATCTCAATCAGACGCCGCACCACGGATCCGCGACAGAAGCCGCAATCTCCCACTTCATACAGCAGCTCCCAAACCGGGATCTCAACCTCACGGTGAGGGTGGGCTTTGAAGAAGGAAAGCGCGCCCAGTTGCAGCCCGTGGCGGTCCTCCGGGTCCGTCGCTTCTCTGATCCAATTCGCGAGCAGCGCTTCATCCCCCGGCTCATAGTTCTCCACCAGCAGGTGCGCGGCGCGTTCCCGATACCTCGCCTCGAAAGCCAGCGCCCGCACGCGTGGATCCCGAACGCGTTCTAACCGGACAAGAGCCGTGTTCCGCACGCGCTCGTCGGCATCATCCAGCAACGCCAGCAACTCCGGCACCTTTTCGAGCAGTTCTTGATCCGTCGGCCGAGGCGGACGCTCGTACTTGGGCGGATCCCATCCCACCACCGCCCTTCGAAACGCCGCAATGGCCGGCTTGTTAAGCGCAGCCTCCTCGAACGCATCCCGCAGCGCTGCTTCTCCGCACCGTTCACAGCTACGTTCGAAAAAGTCGAACGCGCTCCGATGCACGTCATCGGTGTCCGGCAGTTCGCCCGCACGCTCCGCTACGAACAGAAACCCCGCAATCCCATCCAACTCGACAAAGCAATCATCCACCTGCCAGGACGCCTCGCGATAGGCCGCATACATCGCCCGCCGGGCCTCGGCGTCCCCATCCTTCGCCAACAGCATCGCAATGCCGAAGCGCTGCGCCGTATCCCAAGCGTCCGCCTCCTCCCGCAACGACCGCAACATCCCGTCAATCAAAATGCGCTGCTCACCCTCCGGCAAGCAGCGCAGCAGATCGAACATGTATTGATGCCGGGTGCCTTCCAGCTGACGGTCATACGCCCGGCAAAGCAGGCACCCATCCAGGATCAGATCCCGATACCGCGAGACATCCTCGCGACGGGCCTGGAGAATCGCCCTCCCCAGACCCAGCCGCAGACTGTCCGCAAAGCTCAGAAGATCACCTTCAACACCAGCACCACAACACGCGGCTGGTTGTCCTGTTCCGGATTCAGCTGGCCAAAGCGCGTGTCCTGTACGTTAGTGGCCACCAGGCGCCCGAAGTACGGTTGGTCGAAGGCGTTCTGGAAGTCCGCCCGCAACTGCACCCGCAGCCGTTCCTTGATGGGAAACTCCTTCGAGCCCGACAACTCCCAGCTATCCAGAATCGGGCTGCGAACGTCCGGGAAACGCGACGGGTAATCCCGCAGCGTGAACGCCGCCTGCGCGCGATTCGGGAAGATGCTCGTGTCGAACCACTTGTCGAAGAACGGGTTGAACTTATCGCGGCCGACCTTCCGCGCCAGGTCGTCGCGCTGCGCATCGCTCAACTTCGCACTCTGCGCCAGCAGTGGTGTCGCGTTCGGGAACTCCAGCGGCTGTCCCGACCGCCGGATGTACATGCCGTTGATCTTC
>JAEUQF010000270.1 GCA_016789745.1 Bryobacterales bacterium | reverse complement strand
CTGATTCAGGTTCTAGTTCTCGCAAGGGAGTGGAGGTTCAAGTCCTCTCATCCGCACCAATTTATCACTGGTTTCATCCCAAGCAGAGTTCGTCGTAAAGCACGTCGTCGGGATAGAGCGCGCTGATGACCTCGTCTTGCTTTTCGATCAGAAGGCGCAGCCAATCGCTGAAGGATGGCTGCTTGCCGTACAGCTTCTTTCCCGGGATATCCAAATACGCCACCGGGTACTTGCCATCGGCCCCGGTAGGGTCCGTGACGAAGCACCACGCATTCCCGTTATGGTCAAGGCTGAACGGGATGAGGTTGTGGCCGCTCGTCTCGCAGCCTTCTCGAAACGGAATGCGCTCCTGTGCTTCAGGCCATCCAGGCAGGATGATCTTCTGAATGGCTGCAATCTGAGCGTTGCCCTCTCCCACAGCGCTAACCTCCTGCACGCGTACAGGCAGCCTCCGTTGCTGAACTGCGTCACAAAGGCCCGGAACGACGGCGGTAGCGGACGTCCGATCGCCTGCTCGGTATCTTGCACATCGGCGATTGCGGCGGCGGGTTACCGTTCATGCTCGCCTGCTGCGAGGAATGCCAGGAGATCCGTTACGCGCATCTTGAACTTACCAAGTCATGGACCCAGCCGCTGGCGGCCACAAGCCCAGTAACTGGCGCATCGTGACGATCTGCCCAAGGTGGTGACCGTTGTGGACCGCCGCATGGAGAATCCCGGAACCGAGCGATTCCTTCTCCAGGAACGGGATCGGTACACCCGGCGGCAGCAGCGGATCCTCCAACTGTTGCGACCCGGCCACGATCCGCTTCGATTCCTCGATCGCCTCCAGATAGCGCGAGCGAATCGCCTCCCAGCCACCCGCGGGCACTACGGGCCATCCCTCGGCGGCGTGCTCCGGCAGTCCCTGGAAGCCGCTGGCGGCACACCCGTTGAACCACTCCTGCCAGTAGCACATGTGCGCCACTATCTCGGCTATCGAATGCGGCAGCCCTTGCGGCTTAGCGTGCGCCTGTCCTTCCGGGATGCCATCCAGCACCACCTCCGGTCCATGAAAGCCGCCCTCGCCGCTGAGCAGCCCCAGCAACAGATCGCGGTCCTCAACTTTGTATGTCATTCCTTCGTCCTATACCGCTCCGCACGCCGTCAACGCCAGCTGACCGTGCCGGATCCCCTTCAAACTGATCAGCCCATCGGCGATCCGTTGCACATTCGCACACTGCCCTCGCAGCACAATGACTTCCAGACAGTTGTGATGGTCCAGGTGAATATGCAGGGTCGAGATAATCTCGTGATGGTGCTCATGCTGAAACTCATTCAGCCGGTCCGCCAGTTGCCGCACATGGTGGTCGTAGACCAGCGTCAACGTCCCCACCACCTCCGCCTCCGGGGCCGCCACGTTCTCGCGGATCAGGCTGTCCCGTATCAGATCGCGCACCGCCTCGGAACGGTTGGCGTAACCGCGGCGGTCAATCTGGCGGTCGAACTTCTCCAGAAGATCGCCATCAATCGCAACCCCTACCCTCGCTAAGTCCGACATAACCCTACATCCTCTTTCACCAGCTTACTCCGCCCCCACGGCGCTGCCGAACACTTTGATGCTCGCGCTGTTGTCCGCCGCCCCCAATCCCATCCGCTCGGCCTCCCGCAGCAGTTCGAAATGCACCGCGGATAACGGCAGCCGCGCTCCCACCTCCCGCCCCGACTCCAAGATCAGCCCCACATCTTTCCGATGCTGCGCCAGCCGCGCTTCGGCCTCAAACTCGTCGTTCAACATCTTCTGCCCCTTCACATCCATGGCTCTAAACAGATCTGGGGTAAACCCGCGCGTTGGACCGACTACGCGGCCACCATCAACAGCAAACCCGCTGGTGTGGCGCTCTTCGATCACCCCGCCAACCTACGCCATCCCACCACCTGGCACGCTCGCGGCTACGGCCTAAACGCCGCCAACCCTTCGCCAGGAAAAGCTTCGATAAGGCTGCGGCCGACGGCAGCCATACGCTGGCCGCCGGCCGATCGCTCACACTCCGCTACCGCGCCGTCATTTACGAAGGCTCGCCCGATATCAACGCGCTCTGGAAACAGTACGCGTGGCGGTAGCGTCTCCCATCCCCGCACTCCGCGCAATCGACGCCGACTCCCGAATCACCAGGTGCGGCGTGAACACCTCTCGCCGCACCGCTTCTCCGGGCCCCGCCTCCATCCGTTCAAACAGCAGTTCGGCCGCACGCCGCCCCATCTCCTGCTTCGGCTGGTCCACAGTGGTCAACGGCACCGGCAGATGCTCGACAAGCCGCAGATTGTCGAAACCCACCAGGGAGAATTGCTCCGGCACTGCCACATGCAGCGCCGCCAGGCTCTTCAGCAGCAGCAGCGCGACGTGGTCATTGCCCGCGAAACAGGCCGTCGGCGAATCTTTTGCCGCCAGTACCGCGCGCATCGCCTCCACGACCTCTCCATCCGACTTTCCGATCACATCCACTACGCAGGGCCTGCCGCCGATTCGCTGCATGAAGTCGGCATAGTGCCGGTCTCGCGGATGGCCGGCATGTACGCCGAGCGGCGGACAGTACGCAATCCGCCGGTGCCCCAAGCTTTGCAGATATCGCAGCGCCTGCTCCACTCCCGCACGGTCATCCAGCACCACGCTGTCCCAATCCGCATCGCGCGCCGAACTGAACAACAGCACCGCCGGAATGCGAGCCTTTCGCAACAGCCCCAAGGCCTGCGGGATCTCCTGATTCGGCTGATGCGCCAGAATCACGCCGTCCACCTTGCGCGCCACCAGCTGCTTCAAATGCTGCTCTTCCAGATGGGCCTGGTGGCGCGAGTTGCACAACAGCACCTGAACCCCCCGTTGAAACGCCGCGTACTCAATGGCCTCCGCCACCTCCGCGAAAAACCGGTTGGCGAAATCCGGCAGCAGCAGCGCAATCATGCTCCACGGAGTGCGGCGACCCTCTTCGGGCACCAGCAGACCGCGCCCGGGCTGCTGCTCAAGCAACCCTTCCTTTACCAAAGGTTCCAGCGCGCGGCGGAGCGTCGGCCGCGATGTGCCCAACTCCTCCGCCATGGTTCTTTCGGCAGGCAACAACGTCCCGCCCGGGTAGTCGCCGCGCTCGACCTTCCGCCGAATAACCTCAGTCAACTGTTGTCGCGTCAAAGCTGTCTCTTATCTTAGCCGACGGGCAGATAGGTTTACCAAAGTTGACCATTGGTTCACTCCCTGATATCATCGCCAAAGTCTTCAGGAGGTTCCTTGATGAACTTGCGTTCCGTCGCTTCCCTCTTTCTCCTGGCCGCCCTCGGTTTCGGCCAAACCTTCACCGGCACCATCCTCGGCACCGCGCAGGATTCCACCGGCGCCGTTCTGCCCAACGTTCGCATCACTGTCACCGAACAGGCCACCGGCGTGGAACGCTCCTCGCAGACCAACGAGGTCGGCTACTACGAGATTCCGCTGCTGCCTCCCGGGACCTACCGCATCGACGCCCAGTTCACCGGCTTCAAACGCATTACGCGGGGGAATCTCAAGCTCGACACCAGCCAGAAGATGGAAGTGCCTCTCACGCTGGAGCCGGGCCAGGTCAACGAAACCGTCGAGGTGAAAGGCGAAACGCCGCTGCTGCAAACCTCCACATCCTCGGTCAGCCAGCTCATCGACAACAAGAAGGTCGTCGATTTGCCGTCTTCCAACCGCAACCTGTTCCAAATCGCCACGCTCACCGCCGGGGTGAACGACTTCGGGGCCAGCGCCGCGCCCGCCACCAGCGGCTCAGTCGGCTTCGGACGCTGGTCTTCGAATGGCGGGCAGGTGAACACCAACGAGTTCATGGTGGACGGCGCCACAGCGCTGACTGCCAACATGGGCGCCGCCTCCGTCATTCCCACCATCGACGCCATCGAAGAGTTCAAGATCGAAACCAATGCCCTGGCCGCCGAGTTCGGACGCACCGGCGGCGCGGTCATCAACGCCATCTACAAATCCGGCACGAATGACTTTCATGGCACTGTCTACGATTTCTGGAAAAACCGTGTCCTCAATGCCAACTCCTGGCTTAACAACCGCGGCGGACGCCCGCGCGACTTCCTGAACGTCCACACCTTCGGCTATAGCGTCGGCGGCCCTGTGCTCATCCCCAAAGTCTTCAACGGGCGCAACAAGCTGTTCTTCTTCCACAATTACGAAGGCTATCGCGATGTCCTCCCGTCGCGCCTGCTGCTGACGGTCCCTACAGCGAACGAACGCACCGGGGACTTCTCCCAGCGACGCACCGCCGCAGGCGCGCTAATCAGCATCTACGATCCGCTCACGACGAGCCCCGTACCCGGCCAAGCCAACCGCTACACGCGTACCCAATTCCCAGGCAATGTGATTCCGGCCAGCCGCCTCGATCCGGTAGCCCGCAACCTGGTTGGCTACTACCCCGCTCCCAACACCACGCCCATCGATCCGTTCTCCAACGCCAACAACTACCTGGTGAACGCTACCGGCCAGAACCGCCAGACGATGTGGAGCATCAAGACGGATTACAATCTTCGCGATGGTGCCCGCCTGTTTGCGCGCTACACCGAAAGCTCGCAGGGTGGAGGCGCCGCGAATCTTTTCGGCCCCACCCCGGCCTGCACAGGCTGCCTGATGTCGAACAACCCTGCCGGCGCGTACTCGGCCCGCGGCGGCGGCTCCAATCTTTTCGTCTATCCCAAGAACGCCGTTGTCGGCTATTCGTCGACTCTCACGCCCACCACCATCCTTGACCTGCGCTACTCGCTGAACCGCCAATTGCTGAGCCGCCTGCCGCAATCGTCTGGCTTCGATCTCGCTGGAGCCGGCTTTCCTTCCCAGTTCGCCAACTCCGTGTTCTACCGGGTCTTCCCGCCCATCTCCATTCAGAACTACGAAGGCCTGGGGCAGCGCTCGAATGGGGACCTGCTCCGCCGCGGCGATCTATCCCACTCCCTGCAGGGAAGCATCACACGCATCACCGGCAAACACACCATCAAGTTCGGCGGCGATGCGCGCATGTATCGCTATGCCGATATCCAGGCCAACGACGTCACGCCCTCGTTCAGTTTCAACCAGGCCTGGACCCAGCAGGATCCCTTTGCTCCCAGTCCCACCGCCGGCTGGAGCATGGCTTCGTTTATGCTCGGCTTGCCGGCCAGCGGCAACAACCGCATTCCGGGCTCTATCGCGGTCCAGTGGTTCTACGCCGCCGGCTACTTCCAGGACGACTGGCGTGTCACCAGCCGCCTGACCCTCAATCTGGGCCTGCGGTATGATCTCGAAACGCCGTACACGGAGCGTTTCGACCGCAACACCAGCTTCGACCTCAACGCGCGCAACGCCGCCACCGCCCGCCTCGCAACTGCCGTAGGTGGCCTCCAATTCATGGGCAAGGACATCGACTCGCGCTATCGCAATCCCATCGACCGCAATAACTTCGGCCCGCGCATCGGCCTCGCCTACAAGCTGCGGGCAAACACCGTCTTCCGCGCCGCCTATGGCTTGTTCTACCAGCCCGTTGTGAACACCGGCTTCGGCGCGGCTACTTTCGGCGCTCTCGGCTACGATGGCGATACGCCCTTCCTCACCAGCACCGACGGCGGCCTCACTCCAGCCCACCGCCTCAGCAATCCCTTCCCGGACGGCTTCAACGCACCGACAGGCAATGCCGACGGAGCTAACACACTGCTCGGCCAAAGCGTCACCACGCAGTTGCGCAACGTCGTCACCCCCTACACCCAGCAGTTCAACGCCGGGTTCCAACACCAGATCAACTCCTGGCTCATCGATGTCGGCTATGTCGGCTCGCGCGGCGTCAACCAGTACATCAACATCCAGGGCAACCAACTCCAGCCGGACCTCTACACCCGCGGCGTGGCGCTCAACGCCCAGGTGCCCAATCCCTTCCTTGGCCTGGTGGCCCGCGGCACCTTCTCGAACGCCACCCTCAGCCAGGGCCAGTTGCTACGGCCGTTCCCCCACTTCGCCGACGTCCAGTACAACACGGTGTCGGCGGGCCAGATGAACTACAACGCCCTCCAAACCAAGATTGAGCGCCGCTTCAGCAACGGCTTCTCGCTGCTCACGGCGTACACCTGGTCGAAGAACATCGGTAACGTCGGAGAACGCTACTGGCGCAGCACCGGTATCCAGAACCAGTACGATAACCAGGTGGAGCGCAGCATCTCGCCCATCGACGTCGCCCACCGCATGACCACTGCCTTCCTCTATGACCTTCCCTTCGGAAAGGGCCGGCGCTTTGCGAACGCCCTGCCCGGCGCGGTGAATCTGCTCGCCGGCGGCTGGCAGGTGAACGGGGTTTTCACGCTCCAAAGCGGACTCCCGCTCTCGCTCACCGTCCCGGTGAACAGCATCGGTTTCGGCGCCGGCCAGCGGCCCAACAACAATGGACGCTCCGCACTTCTGGCGGAAGGAGAGCGCACCCCGCTGCGCTGGTTCGACACCTCTGTCTTTTCCCAGCCGGCGCCCTTCACCTTCGGCAACACCGGGCCGCAATCTCCGGACCTGCGCGGGCAGGGTGTCAACTCATGGAATGTGTCGTTCTTCAAGAACACCGCTATCCGTGAACGCCTCAATGTCCAGTTCCGCGCCGAGTTCTTCAACTTCTTCAATCACCCGCTTTGGGCCAACCCGGGCACTACGGTCAACACTCCGGCCTTCGGACAAGTGGCGCAGAAATCCGGCAACCGTGCAGGCCAGTTGGCGCTCAAGCTAATCTTCTAGGCAACCATGCAAAGGAGCCGGCTGGACGGTCAGACTTACGACGTGATTGTGTGCGGCGCCGGATGCGCCGGTAGCGCGGCAGCTTGGGGCGCTGCCAGAGCCGGTGCGCGGACGCTGCTGCTGGAGCGGTTGGGCTTCGCCGGCGGCACCCCGGTGGCCGCCATGATCCATACGCTGGATGCTGTTGTCTCCTGCGCTGACACCACCCAGGTCGTCGTTGGAGGTTTCGCGACGGCGCTGCTCGACGAACTGCGGCGGCTCGGCGGCCTTGGCACCCACGATAACCCGGATGAGGTTGTTTCTTTCCACCCCGAGTACATGAAGGTGGCCATCGATCGCCTGCTCAGCCGCGCCGGGGTTTCTATCCTCTACCGCGCACCGGCCACCGGGGTGCTCCTTCAGGAGAAGACCGTGCGTGGTGTCGAAGCCGCCCTTCTTGACGGCCGCGCGCACCTCAACGCAGGCTGTGTGGTGGATGGCACGGGCGACGCCGAAATCGCGCACCACGCCGGCGTTGGCTGGCAGCAAAGTACGGAACTCCAGGCCATCACCTATCACTTCCGCATCGGCAATGTCGCCGCGGGCGTCAATTGGAAGAGCCTGGAGGAGCAGGCGCAGCAAGCCATGCAAGGGTCTGGCATGCGCTACGGCGGCCCCTGGGTCATACGCTTAAACCAGCACGAGGTTTCCATCAACTCTACCCGCGTCATCGGCAATCCGCTCGACCCGGAAGAACGGTCGCGCCTGGAACAGAATGCGCGCGAAGATATGCTCGCCATCTTCGATATCCTGTGCCGGCGCGTTCCCGCCCTTGCGGATTCCTACATCCTGGCCGGAGCCACGGAACTGCACGTGAGGGAAAGCCGTAAGATCGAAGGCGCCTATACGCTTGCCGAAGAGGACATCTGGTCCCGGCGCCGCTTCGACGACACCATCGCCCTGGGTGCCTGGCCCGTCGACATTCATCCCACCGATGGCTTCGTCGGTGTCCATCCCCACAAGGACAACCCGCCGCAGCCCTACGACATCCCGTACGGCTGCCTTGTCCCGGCAGCCATCGACGGACTGTTGGTCGCTGGCCGCCCCATCTCCACCACGCATCGCGCGCATGGCTCCACACGTGTGCCCGGCACCTCGCTCGCCACCGGACATGCGGCAGGCGTCGCCGCGGCTCTCAGTGCCGCCGGCAACTTGGCTCTCCGCCAGGTGCCCGTCGCCGCGATCCAACAGCAACTCCGCCAGCAAGGCGCCATCCTCTCGCCCGAAGGGGCAATCGCCCGATAGGCACTCATGCGGCACTGGCTCATCGTCGCGCTTCTCGGCATCGCCACCGCGATCAACTACATCGATCGCCAGACGCTCTCCATCCTCAGCCCGCAGATTCGTGCCGAGTTCCACCTCTCCGAGCAGGACTACGCCAATATCGTTACCGCGTTCCTGGTACCTTACACCCTCATGTATGCGCTTGGGGGTCGGCTCATGGATGCCATCGGTGTGCGCCTTGGGCTCAGCCTTGCCCTTGGCTGGTGGTCCATCGCCACCATGTTAACCGCCTGGGCCCGCGGCCCTCTCTCGCTTGCCTTCTTCCGCTTCCTGCTTGGCTTGGGCGAACCCTGCGTCTTCCCCGCCGGGGTTAAAGTATGCGGGGAATGGTTTCCACCCCACAAGCGCGGTATCGCTACCGGCATCTTCTCCTCAGGCAGTTCTCTCGGCGCCATCCTTGCGCCTCCGCTCATCGCCGCCATCACCTTACGATTCGGCTGGCAGTATGCGTTCTGGATCCCTGGCGCGCTTGGCCTGCTGTGGCTGCCGCTCTGGTGGTTCACTTACCGCCCCAACCCCGCCGCGGCCGCTACCCGTCAGCCCGCCGTTCCCTGGCGCCTTCTGCTCCGGGAACGCCGCGTGTGGGGCTTGATTCTTCCGCGCTTCTTCAGCGATCCGGTCTGGTACTTCTACATCTTCTGGCTGCCGGATTACCTGCAGCGCGAACGGCATCTGAGCCTTGCCGAGATTGGCTTCTACGGCTGGATCCCGTTTCTGTTCGCGGACCTTGGCCACCTGCTGGGAGGCGGCTTCTCCGACTGGCTGGTCCGCAGGGGCCTAAAACCGCAGCGCGCCCGCATTATAGTTCTCACCAGCATTGGGTGCATCGCGCCGCTTGGCGCCATCGCGGGTATCGTGCCGACCCCTGCCATGGCCATCGGCGTCACCTGCCTGGTTGCCATGCTCACCCAGGCCTGGTCGACGAACACAGCGTCTCTTTGTGCCGACACTATTCCCAACGAGCAGACAGCTTCTGTCTTCGGACTCATGGGGTTCGCGGGAAGCCTGGCGGGGGCCTTCTTTGCCCAGATCCTAGGCGTTGTGATTCAGAACTTCGGGTATCCGGCTGCCTTTGCCCTTGCGGCAATGCTCCACCCCACGGCGGCCATCCTGCTGCGGGTGATGTTCCGCGGCCGAACGTAGCCGGCTGGTCCTACTTCACGAAGACGACGCGCCCGAATGCCTCGGGGGTATGAAAGCCTTTCGCCGGCGGCGGAATCGGCGACCACGTACTCATCTGCTTGTTCGTCTTCCCACCCAGCCGCTGCAGATTCAACCGCCACACATCACCTGGCTTCGGCGGCGTGTGTGCCGCATCCTTGGCGAAGTTCGCAAACGGTACGGCCATCTCGACGATCCATTCCTTATCGTCAGAGCTCTCGTCCTTGCGAGCCATGCCGTGATACGTCGCGCGGTAGTCCACACCCTCCGGCTCCCACGTCGGCGGCCCCTTCCACCAGTCGGTCCGGCAGCGGTTCAACATCGTCCCAATCGCGTTGATCTCGAACGTATAGTAGTTCTTCACCTTCTCCGGATTGGGAGAAATGAAGATCTCGACGCAATCATCCTTCGAAACAGGACCGTGCCGCTTTGTTTCATAGGCCGAGATGTGCCGGTCCTTGCAACGCCAGGACACATAGAGGTTCTGGTCATCCCAGACCAGCTTCGCCTCGGTCTGTTCCTTCTCTCCCGATTCGTACCAGTTGAAGATGAAGTCGCTCACCGGCTTGGCATTGCGCCAGGCCTTCTCGTCCAACTTCGCATCGATCCGGATGGCCGACTTCGCGCGTGGGATCTTGTGCTCCACGCCCTGCGCAAGTGCCGAAACCGGCAACAGTACCGCCAGTAACCCAATGAGGTGCGTCATCGGTCTTCCTCGTTTGCGGGCGGGAGCCGATTCGCCCCCGCCCCTGCAGATCATACGCTACTGCAACTTCCGGTACATCAGGTTCTTGTACATGACCATGCTGCCCGGGTCATGCTGCTGCAGCGCCAGGTAGCCCTTCATGAACGACTTCTTCTCGTCGACGAACTTGTCCACCGCCGGCTTGCCGTTCACGTAGATGGTGATCACGTTGCCCTTGGCGACAATGCGCTGCGACCACCACGTGTCGTCCGGAACCAGTTGTTCGAACACCTTCACCATGTTGTACAGCGAGCCGGTCTTCACCGGGTCCTTATGCGAGTTGTTCACCTGCGCTTCGTACCCCTTCGGCCAGCCTTCCATGAACTCCGCGCGGAAGTACATGCCCGAGTTGCCGCCCTTGTTCAGCTTCACCTGGGCGTAGAACTCGCAATCGTCGCACTGCTCCTTCATCCAGAACAGGTGGCTGCGCTCGCCGCGGCCGACGATGGCGCCGTCCTCCACCTTCCAGTTATCCGGCCGCTCGGTGGGCTTCCAGCCTTCCAGGGTCTTGCCATCGAACATGGACACCCAGCCGTTCTTGCCGGCCTTGGGCGCGGGCTCCATCTTCCCCGGCTTCGGGGCGTTGTCGGCGGCAAATGCCAATACAGCGGCCGCCGCGGAAATCAGCAGTATGGGACGAAACAAGGTCATGACTTAGGCTCCTGCCTGGGTTCGGATTCTTCAAATTGGACGCCGAGCACCTTCACTTCGTTATCCGCGAGGCTCGCATCGCGCGTCAGGGTATTGGCCGAGCAGCGTACCGCGCCCAGCACATCGCCAAGCACCGGTTCCAGCAACTTGGCGGTCGCATCATTCACCGCCAGTTGGAGTTCGCTAATCGACCTGCCGACCGAAACGCCGGATTCGCTCTTGCGCTTGTTGACCGCACTGAGCGCCGCGATTGCGGTCTCAAACACATCGCCGGTACCGTCGGCCGCGGGCAGTTCCTCCGCTTTCGGCCACGGCGCGCGGTGGATGCTGGCATGCCCGGTTTCCCCGGCAAACGCCCAACTCCAGACTTCTTCGGTGATGTAGGGAATGTACGGCGCGAACAGCCGCAGCAGCACGTTCAAGGCGATGCGGAGCGTGGCCACCGCCGAGGCGCGGCCCGCCACATCCGTCTCCGACCGCGACCGCACCTTCACCAGTTCCAAATAGTTGTCGGTGAAGCAGCGCCAGAAGAAGCGCTCGATCTCGCCCAGCGCGTAGGCGTGCTCATAGGAGGAGATCTGCTGTGTCGCCTTCTCCACCAGAGCCCGCAACTGCGCCAGGAAGGCGATATCCAGCGTGTGCGAAACAGGCTGCGTTTCGCCCGTCTGCATGAGCACGAACTTGCCCGCGTTGAAGAGCTTCGTCACCAGCCGCTTGCCCACCTTCAGGATGTTCGTATCGAACGCCGTGTCGGTGCCGAGCCGCGCATTGGCGGACCAGTAGCGCACCGCATCGGCGCCGTACTCATCCAGCAGGTGCATGGGCGTGATGACGTTGCCCTTGCTCTTGGACATCTTCTTGCGGTCCGGATCCAGAACCCAGCCCGAGATGCCCACGTGATACCAGGGAATGGTGCCGGAATGCAGCCAGGCCTTCACGATCGTGTAGAAGGCCCAGGTGCGGATGATCTCGTGGCTCTGCGGACGAAGGTCATTCGGGAACAGGCCCTCATGCCGCGCCTCATCCACCAGCCAGCCGGAGGAAATCTGCGGCGTCAGCGAACTGGTGAACCAGGTATCGAAGACATCGGATTCAGCGGTGAAGCCGTTGGGCTGATTGCGCTGGGATTCGTCGTACCATGGGGGCGCCGTATCCATGGGATCCACCGGCAGCATGTCGGGGGTGGCCAGAATCGGCTCGTCGAACAGCGGATTACCTTCGCCATCCAGCTTGTACCAGACCGGGAACGAAACGCCGAAGTAGCGCTGGCGCGAGATGCACCAGTCAAACTGCAGGTTCTCCGTCCAGGTGCGATAGCGCAGGCGCATGAAGTCCGGATGCCAGGTGATCTTATCGCCACAGGCGATGAGTTCTTCCTTCTTATCCAGCAGCCGCACGAACCACTGCCGGGTAGAGATGAACTCCAGCGGCTGTTCGCCCTTTTCGAAATACTTCACGGCGTGGTCGATGGGCTTCGGTGTGCCCACCAGCGCGTCGCCCAGCAACTGCTCGACAATGATCTTGCGCGCCTGTTTGGTGGTCTTACCGGCAATCTGTGCGTAGGCTGCGTTTGCCGCTTCCGGCTGCAAACTGTCCCAGTTCGGCTCACCGTAGGTCACCGGCATCAGCCGTCCATTGCGGCCGATGATCTGGCGGTTCGGCAATCCCTGCTCGCGCCACCAGCGCACGTCAGTGGCATCGCCGAAGGTGCAAACCATCAGAATGCCCGTCCCTTTTTCGGGATCCGCCAGTTCACTGGGGAAAATCGGCACCGGAGCGTGGAAAATCGGCGTGACGGCACGCTTGCCGAAGTACGGTTTGTAGCGGGGATCATCGGGGTGGGCGGTGACACCCACGCAGGCACCCAGCAATTCCGGGCGCGTGGTCGCAATCACGAAGGTCGCATCCGAGCCTTCGATGCCGAACCGGATGTCGTGGAAATGCCCGGGCGTATTGCGGTCTTCTACTTCCGCCTGGGCCACCGCCGTTTGGAAATCGACATCCCACATTGCCGGCGAATCGACGGCGTAGATGTGGCCCTTCTGGTGAAGGTCGATGAAGCTCAACTGCGCTGCCTTGCGGCAACGCTTGTCGATGGTGGAATACTCCTGCGCCCAATCCACCGAAAGTCCGATGCGCCGCCACAGCGCCTTGAAGATCTCTTCGTCTTCGGCGGTCAGCTTCAGGCACAGCTCAATGAAGTTGGCGCGCGAAATGGAGACGGGGTGCTTTTCTTTCGCCGCGGACGCCGGGTCGAAGTTGGGCACATAGTGCAGCGTCGGATCGCAGCGCACGTTGAAGTAATTCTGGACGCGGCGCTCGGTGGGCAGGCCATTGTCGTCCCAACCCATGGGGTAAAAGATGTTGCGGCCGTTCATGCGCTGGAACCGCGCCATCACATCCGTGTGGGTATAGGAAAAGACGTGTCCAACGTGCAGCGAGCCCGACACCGTGGGCGGCGGCGTATCCACCACGAACGTTTCAGCCCGGCTGCGCCCGGCATCGTAAGTATGGGTGCCGCTCTGCTCCCAGATCTTGTCCCAGCGTTCTTCGGCCTGCTTGGATTCGAAGTGCTTTGGTAGTTGCGAGATATCCATTCGGCTTCGCGATTACTCCGTTTCGCCGATACGCAGGCCGACGATGACGCGATAGACAATCAGAAGCAGGACAGCCCCTGCTGCCGCCGTGGCATAGCCGATCGGTTCGCCGGGAAACCACCAGCCCTGCAGCCAGGCAATGCTGGTAACCAGGCTGCCGCCGCAAACACCCAGAATGGCCGATGTGATGCGGCCACCCGTATCGTGGGCGGGCATGATGGCATTCCCGATCGCGCCCACAATCAGGCCGACCAAGGCAGTAGAAAAGACAGGAATCATGTGGAACCTTTCCGGTGGGTTTAACCTTTTAGTGTAGCCCAGGGCGGAGCGGAGCCGGGCCCGAGCCTGTTCTGTACGCTTTCGCACGTGCCCGCGAAAAGTGCAATAGCCAACTCTCCGTTCCCCTCATATACTTGAATTGCTCTAATACAAACGTGTTCGGGATCTTGGGATCGGAAGCAAATGTGCGTAGATCTTGTGGTTGATGCTTCCTTGGCAACCTGCCGCCGCGCGGTGCTTGTGGAAGATAGCCTTGCTGACGTGTACATTATCAGCGAGATAGTTCGCAACAGCCGGCTCTCGCTTGAGGTAGATGTGCTGGCCGATGGCGAACAGGCGATCGAGTTTTTCGCCAGCCTGCAACAGGACCCAGGGTTGCCGCGTCCCGACGTCGTGCTGTTGGATCTGAACCTGCCCCGGCGCAGTGGGCACGAGGTGCTGACCTGGCTCCGATCCACTCCCACTTTCCTCGACCTTCCGGTGATCGTCGTGACTTCCTCGGATGCCGAAGGCGACCGGCGCGCGGCCGAACGGCTGGGAGCCAGCGCCTACTTCCGCAAGCGGTTCAGCTATGAGGAGTTCCTCACGCTGAACGACGTGATCGCGGGCGTGCTGGCGGGTGAACCTGAGACGGAACCGCGTCCCGCGCCGTTGGCCACCGCTACGGCTTCGGCGGCATAACCACGTTCTGCGGATTGCCTGCGTAGTAGCTCCACAGGTTGTTGATGGACAGCGCCAGACCCGCTTCCAGCACCTCCGGGGTGATGCCCGCACAGTGCGGCGTCAGAACCACATTGTCCAGCAGTGTCAGCGGATGTGCGGCCGGCAGCGGCTCGCTCTCGAAAACATCCAGCCCGGCTCCGGCAATCCGCCGTTCGGCCAGCGTCGCCGTCAACGCCTTCTCGTCCACAATCGGGCCGCGTGCCGTATTGATGAAGATTGCGCCCGGCTTCATGAGCGCGAACTGCTGTGCGCCGAGGAAGCCCACCGTCTGCTCGGACTGCCGCAGGTGGAGGCTGACGACATCGCTGGTCCGTAGCAGTTGCTCCAACTCCACCAGTTCAAAGCCCAGCGCCGGATTCGGATGCATGGTCCAGGCAATGACCTTCATGCCGATGCCCTGGCCGAGTTTGGCAAACTGCCGCCCGATGGCGCCCAGACCGATAATGCCCAGTGTCTTGCCCTGCAGTTGCACGCTCTGTCCGCGCGGCCATTGCCCGGCCACAACCCCCGCATGGACCGGGATAATGCGCCGCGCCACCGCCAGCGTCAGCATCAGACAATGCTCCGCGATCGATGCCGCCGCCACGCCAGGAGTATTGGTGACCGTGACGCCGTGCGCGGCCGCCGAAACCAGGTCAACGTTATCGGTGCCCGTGCCCCACAACGACAGCACCTTCAGCTTCGGGCAGGCAGCAAACACCCGCTCTGTGAACTTGCAGGACGAGCGTATGTTGATAACGGCTTCGGCCTCCTGGACGCGCTCGATCAGCACGTCTTCCGATCCCGGCAGCGTGTCGTAGTAGCTTACCGGCGCCTGTTCCAGCAGCTGTTTGTAAGCCGCACTGGCGCCCATCACGGCAGGGAAATCGTCCGGAATCACAATGTGAGGCATGCAGGTTTCGATCACTTCCTTGTCAGCAGTTGCAGAATCTCGCGAATGCCGACGCTGGCGAAAAAGACGAGAGCGGCGGCAAGAATCAGATTTAGCACGCGCGTGGCCTGAAATGTTTTCCCCACCCAGGCGACGCGATTGTTCATGATCAGCAGCGTCAGCGATAACAGCGGCAACAGCATGGCTCCGGTCAGCCCGAAAGCAAGCTGCAGTTGCTCCACGGGCCAGCGCACCAGGACCAGCGGCACCGTCGATATGGCGATGAGATAGCCGCGATAGGCCCGCGAGCGTTCCACCTCCCCCGGCGATGCGTCGCGCGTGGATTGCCCACGCCGCAGAGCCAGAAAGTCGGCGAACAGATAGGGCAGGCTCTGCCAGACACCCAGCATGGCAGAGGTTACCGCCGACCAGAAACCAGCAAGGAAGATCCACTTCCCGGCAGGGCCCAGGCTACGAGCCAACTGCTCCGCCAAGAGCAAAGCCAGGCCCGTACCCTGCCCTTTCACCTGCACCCGTGAGCCGATGATGACCACCGCCATACCGAAGATGCCGATGACGATATAGGACAGGGTGATGTCGAACCGGCAGGCCTTCAGTCCTTCCACACCGGTGCGGCCTTCCTCGCGGATCCAGTAGCCATAGCTGACCAGGGCCATGGTTCCACCAATGGCGCCGATCAGCCCCACAACCCAGCCCGATGCCTGTGTCGACGGCAGCGATGGGATCAGCCCGCGTCCAACCGCCGCGAAGTCCGGAGCCAGCAGGAACGCCGTGAGCACTACGGTGAAGAACATGGCCCCGACACAGACCGCCAGAACCCGCTTTAGCGCCTCATAGCCGCCGAACCATACCAGGCCCATGCCTGACAGCGCGTGCACTGCCGCCCACCAGAAGCGCGAGTCCTGCGCGACGCTGCTGAGCGGTAGGACGGCCGTTGCGGCGATCCCACAGGCGCTGGCCAGCATCGCTCCGGTCACCAGGGTGAACAACAACAGGTAGGCCAGGAAGACCCACTGGATCCAACGCCCCAGGCGCAGCACCCAACCTTCCAGCAAGGTCATCCCGGTGGCCATTTGCCAGCGCGCGATGCCTTCGGTCAGGGTCCATTTCAACAGCACGCCTGCAGGTACAGCCCACAACACTGCCATACCCGCGTTTGCGCCTGCCAGACTGCCGGTGAGGATATCGCCTGCTCCAACACTGGTGGCCGTGAGCAGGATGGCGGGCCCCACCGCGGACAACCGCGAGGGCGTAGAAGCGGCCTGAGAAGGTGCACTTGCCACGATCCTATCGAGCTTACGCGATTTGGCCTGCTTTCCGTTGTCGTTTACCCTATCCAGATGGCGTTGCGGCGCATCTCTCTGGCTTCCTGGGTGCTCATCGCCATTGCCGCCGGCCTTTTCGTGGGTTTCGTATTCCCCGATGCGGCGCGGCATTTTGAGATTGCCACGAGTATTTTCCTGCGTCTAATTCGATCCGTGATCGCGCCGGTGCTGTTCGGCGTTCTGGTGTCCGCGGCAGGCCGCGCACGTTCGGCAAATGAGTTCGGCAGCCTGGCTCTTCGCGCAGTCATTTACTTCGAACTGGTCACGGCATCGGCGCTGCTGATCGGCTGGGTGGCGGTGGCGATCGCGAAGCCAGGCTCTTCGTTCCACTACGTCGCAAGCGCAGCAGCGGCTACGGCGCCGCCTGTCACGGATCTGATCACCGCCGCGTTCCCCACCAGTATTCTCGACGCCATGGCCCGTGGCGACATCCTGCAGATCGTCCTGTTTACCTCGCTGTTCGCCGCTGCGTGCACCGCCATTGGCGAACGTTCCCGCGCGGTCACCCGATTCGCCGAGGCCCTGACCGCGGTCTCGTTTCAATACACCCGCTACATCATGTACCTGGCGCCGCTGGCCGTCTTTGCCAGCATTGCCAATACGTTGGCCCAGAACGGCGCCACGGCGCTTGGCGGTCTTGCGAACTTCGTGGTCACGGCGTGGATGGCGCAGGTGTTCTTCGCGTTGCTGGTGTTTGGCGGCAGCCTTTGGTTTGCCCGGATTCCGTTGCTGCGGTTCCTGGAACATGCGGAGGCTCCGGTATTGGTCGGCTTTGCCACCACATCCAGCGCCGCCGCTTTGCCGCAGACGCTGGAGAGTCTTCAAGCCATGGGAGTGCCGCCGCGCGTGGTGGGCATTGTCACGCCGCTGAGCCTTTCGCTGAATATGACCGGCAGTTGCGTCCACCTGGCCATGGGCGCGATGTTCGCGGCGCAGACCGCGGGCCTTGCGCTCACGCTGCCGCAGCAACTCGCCATACTGGGGGTCCTGAAGTTGACCAGCAAAGGCGTCGCCGGCATCCCGCGCGCCAACCTTGTCATCCTCTCCGGCCTGTTCGCCACATTCCATCTGCCGGCCGAGGTGCTGCCGGTGCTGTTAGGGGTCGATGCGCTCATTGACCCGGTACGCACCAGCGTCAACGTTCTGGGGCATTTTGTTGCTGCCCCCGTGATCGCCCGCCTGGACCGGGGCAGCGCATCTGCCCCGCTTTCGGCATGAAGCCTCTTCCTCAACGTCTGCGCCCATTGATACCATCACCCTCGTGAAGGCCGCCTACATCCCGCAGCCCAGCTTTCGCGACTTTCTCCGCGAACAACTTGCGGCCCGCTGTGCCCGCAACCCCCAATACTCATTGCGAGCCTTCGCCAACTACCTGGGCGTCAACCACTCCACGCTCTCGCAGATGCTGCGCGGAAAACGCGCACTCAGCCCGGAGGCCATTGCGAAGTTTGCTGACAAACTCGGCCTTACTCCGCGGCAGGCCGCCGATTGGATCGACTCCGAACGTCATCAGCCCGCGGCGACACCTTCCGCCCGCCTGCTGGCCCTGACGCGCGACACCGCCGAATTGCTGGACGATGGCCTCGGCTTTGCCATCCTCGAACTGCTGCGGCTACCGGGGTTTCAAACCGATAGCCGGTGGATCGGCCGCTTGCTGGGAGCCACGGCGGATGAAGTGAATCTCACCCTCACGCGCCTTTGCCGCCTCGGCTTCCTGCGCATGCAGTCGCCAGGAAGATGGGAGGATTGCTTTGGCGATGCTGTCCTCGATCTCTCCCTGTTCGAGTCGGTAGCAGTTCGGAATCTATCCCGCGCGGCCGGTGTCAATGCGAGCACCGTCACGCTCGCCGTGCCGTCCACACACGTGCGCGAAGCGCTGGCCCGCATCGCCCGCTTCCGCTCCGAACTGGTGGCCTGGCTGGATCAGGCGCCTGGCAAGGATGCCGTCTACCGGCTGGATCTCGACTTTTCCCCTGTTACACAGACACATCCTCAGGAGGATAGATAGTATGGGTCAACCCGTTGTCCAATGGCAGATTCTCAGCCGCAACCCCGAAGCCCATTCCAGCTTCTACGCACAGCTCTTTGATTGGAACATCCAATCCAATAACCCGCTCGGTTACCGCATGGCCGATCCGGGCAATGACCGCGGGATTCCCGGCGGCTTCTGGCCCGCGCCTCCCGAGGCAAAACCGTTCGTCCAACTCTTCATTGAAGTGGAAGATATGGATGCTACGATCGCGCAAGCCACGAAGCTCGGCGGCGCCGTACTGTTGCCCCCGCAAAACCTGCCGGGGGGCGAGGCAATGGCGATTCTGCGTGACCCGGAAGGCCTGACGTTTGGCATCTACCGTCCTGCGCGCCTATGACCCGGATACGATGGAAACAGGCCGCATGCCAAAGCTGAATCACTGGAGGATCGCGCGAGCCATGGCCCGCGCCTTGCTGTTTGGCTTCGCGGCTATCGGGGCGACTGTCGCGGTTGTCACGCTCACGCCGCTGGTCAGTGTCTGGGCCAACCTCTATTCGCCCGAGTGGAACGCCCCGCGCGGCCGGACGCTGCTGGTGCTGGGCGGTTCGCATCTGAACGTGGAGTTGCCCGGCGACAGCACGTATTGGCGAGGCATCTACGCGGTACAGGCATGGCAGCAAGGCCAATTCGAAAAGGTACTGCTCTGCGGGCGGGAAACAGGCGGACCCATGCGTTCGCTGCTCATTGCCAGTGGGGTGCCGGAATCGGCGATTGTCGTCGAAGACCAGTCCACGAACACGCATGAGAATGCACTTTTTGCACGCCGCGTAACCGACCGCCTGGGCCTGCCCGAGCCCTACCTGCTGCTTACCAGCGACTACCACATGTTCCGCGCGCAGCGGGTCTTCGAACAGGCGGGACTCGCCGTGATTCCGTGTCCCATCCCAGACGCGCGGAAACGCGGTGTCAGCTACTTTGGGCGCTGGCCGGCTTTCCTTGACCTGGTGGCCGAGACGGCCAAGATCGCCGTCTACCAGGGACGCGGCTGGCTCGCGAAATCACGCTGATTTCACGGGCCCTCCCACGGCTGTGTTCCAATGGGGGCAATGCGCCGTCGCGATGCTTTGCTGGGATTACTGACTGCTCCATTAGCTGCCGAAGACTGGCCGCAGTTCCGCGGACCATCGGGTCAAGGCTTCTCCATCGAACAGGGACTGCCTGTGACGTGGGGCGACTCGAAGAATGTGCGTTGGAAAGTCCCCGTGCCTGGTTCGGGCTGGTCCAGTCCGTCCATCGCCGATGGCCGGATCTGGCTTACCACCGCCACCGATGACGGCCGATCCCTACGTCTGCTCTCTTTTGACGCAGCGAAAGGGAAGCAGCAGTTGGATGTGGAGGTCTTCCGCATAAAAGACGCCGGCCCTGGCATTCACAAGAAGAACAGCTTCGCCTCGCCCACCGCTATCCTGTCCGGCGATTCCGTTTACGTCCACTTCGGTTTCTACGGAACCGCCTGCCTGAACACGAAGGGCGAGGTGCAGTGGCGGCAGGTGCTGAAGTATGAGCCGCAGCACGGCCCCGGCGGTTCACCGGCATTGTTTGAGGATTCGCTGATCATCAGTTGCGATGGTTTCGACGCGCAGTATGTGGTGGCGCTGGATGCCCGCACCGGCAAGGTGCGCTGGCGCACGGCACGCGGCAAGGGCAACCAAGCCTACACCACGCCGCTGGTCATCAACGCCGGGGGCCAGCAGCAGGTTATCAGCCCCGGCGCGCATCATGCCTATGCCTATGACCCGCGCACCGGCAAGGAACTCTGGTACATCGAGTACGGCGACGGTTTTTCGAACGTGCCGCGCCCGGTCTACTCGCATGGGCTTGTCTATATCTGCTCCGGCTTCTTCCAACCGGTGCTGTTCGCCGTGAAGCCCGATGGCCGCGGCAATGTTACCAAGAGCCACGTGGCCTGGAGCCACTCGCGTGCCGTTCCGCTGACGCCATCCCCCGTCATCGCCGGCGACGAGTTCTATATGATCAGCGATAACGGGATTGCCACCTGCCTGGATGCCGCTACTGGAAAACCACACTGGCAGCAGCGCATCGGTGGGAATCATTCGGCGTCGCCACTGCTGGCCGACGGTCGGATTTACTTCCTGAGCGAGGAAGGCGAATGCACGGTGATCGCGCCGGGGAAGCAGTACCGTGAACTTGGCCGCAGCCAGATGGGTGAACGCACGCTCGCCTCCTTGGCGGTTTACGGGAAAGCGCTGTTCCTGCGCGGCGACCGGCATCTTTACCGCATCGAAGCCTGAACCGGCGCAATCCGCCGTGTTAGTTTAGGGGAAGGTAGTTCCCGAAGGGCCCTTAGCACAGCGGTTAGTGCAGCGGACTCATAATCCGTTGGTCGTTGGTTCGAATCCAACAGGGCCCACCATCGTTCTTCGCCCAGAGTTCCCCGCTGTTCCAAACCACACCATCGAGCTCCACTCCATCCCGTTTTCTGTCCGAGCCAACGATATCCTGAGAGAGCGGACTAAGCCCCGCATGCTTTATGCCTGTTGTCTCGCGGCGAACGCTGTTAAGGGCGCTGGGCTGGTCAAGCCTTGTTGGCGTCCCGCCGCAGTTCGCACAGCCGTCCATCCCGGAAACGTCTCGCACGGTACGGGCCGCCATCCATCCCGCCATCGGTATCGCCCGAGTCGGCAATAGCCCCGACGGTTTTTTCGTTGGCCCCGAACTACCTTGGCCAACCGCGGCGCCGGAAGGAGGATACAAGGATCCGGCAGGCGCGATCAAGAGACAGGCCGCCCGCTTCCGTATCTATGGCTATGACGAATCGGGCTGTGTCACCGAAGAGCTTACTGCCGCGGATGCCGAGATACGATGGACGGTCCACGTCGCGAACAAGAAGGCCGCCTGGTACAACTTCAACCTCGCACTCGATATCCCTGCCGCTGTCCCTTGCACCCGCCGCAACCCGGAATACCTCGGCCCCCGTCGCGCCGATCTGGTCATTGACCCCGGCCCTCGCTCCATTTCAGGCCCCTGGCAGGATGCGCAACGGTTTGATACCGGCACCTTCCTCGGCCGCCCCGTCTACCTGGGCGAACTCCGCACGGATGAAGAGGGGCGACTGCTGTTCCTCGGCGGCCATGGCGTTTCCGGCGCTGTCCTTCACAATCGGCCGGCCATAGACTTCGCCAATAACGACGGCTGGTTCGACGACATTGCCGATGGTCCGGTTACGGCGGAGGTCCTCATCGGGGGGCAGGTAATCCCGGTCGACCCCGCCTGGGTCGTGGTGGCGCCGCCAAATTACGCGCCGGAGGTCATCTCCATCCAGACGATGTACGACGTCATCTACGACGCATCGCTAGGCAGCCTCATCGCACCTCCCCCGTCTGTATCTTTTGCCGAACACATCTATCCGCTGCTTGCCCAGTTCAGCGATACTCAGTGGGTCAACTATGGGTTCTACCGCCAGTTCGGTTGGGGCTCGCCTTCCGATTTCCTGCACCCGGATGCGCTGCGGCAACTGGCCAGTATTGACGCGGTTCATAAAGACCTTCGCCAGCACATCTTCCTGCAGTTCCGCGACCCCGATGCCACGGCACTGGAACCGTATGCCTGGCCCCCACTCTATGGCGATGCCATGGGCGTGCGGGCGCCCGATCCCCAGCAACTGTTTGCTGTCACGCGTACGCAGCATGAAAACCTTCGCCGCTGGGCAGGCGGCGACTTCCTCACCGATTGGGAAGAGGCCTCACCTGCTGTCACCAGCCTTGCCGAACTACCCCTGCAAGAACAACCCGGAGCGATTGATAAGGCTGCGCTGCACTTCTGCATGGGTGGGCCGTTTCACCCTGGCTGCGAGATGACTTGGCCTATGCGTCATGCCAGCCTGTACACGGCGCCCTTCCGGCTGCGCCACTGGCCCGAAGGGCGCCCGCAACCCGACTACGGAGACGCCATCACGCTAGATAGCCTTGGCCCGGCACTTGCGGCCTGCGCCGCCGGGGACCTCACGCGTTGGATGGCCGTCCCCTGGCAGACCGACACTGCTAGTTGCCGCGCCGGCTATGATCCAGCGTTCGACCCGTACCTGCCCGCGTTCTGGCCGGCACGTGTTCCCAATCACGTGCTGCCGCGCGAACAGTACATGGCGCTCTTCGATGGCAATCTCACCGAAGAACAGCGCCTGCAGGCCTTCCACACCCGTGCCGACTGGTTTCGCTGGTTTACGGGCGGCTACATCCAACAGATCAATCAGATGATCACCGACTTCGGTAAGCTCGGCATCGTCCAACGGCACCGAGGGCCCGACGTTCCGAACCTTCCGAACACCATCTACGTCGAGTCCGATGCCGGCTTTTGACGTCGCTATAGCCGGTGCCGGACCCGCGGGCACCGCCTGTGCCATCCAGTTGGCACGGCTGGGCCGGTCCGTGCTGTTGCTCCACCAGGCCACCGGCCGCCCGCAACCCGGTGAGGCCCTGCCGCCCGCCGCCAACCGGCTGCTCCGGGAACTCGGGGTGATGGAGCCTTTCCTCGCGGGCGGACACCTACCCTGCTTCGGCAACCAGAGCGCTTGGGGCGACGATCACCTGCGGTCAACCGATTTCCTTTCCGCGCCCGACGGCCATGGCTGGCACATTGACCGCTCGCGTTTCGATGACATGTTGCGGCGAGAAGCGGCCGCCGCGGGTGTTGCCCTTGACCGGCCCGGAGTACCGTATCAGGCTCGCTGGCTCGTCGATTGCACCGGCCGTGCCGCCGTTGTTGCCCGCGCCTGCGGGGTCCGCCGTCGCGTCTACGGCACCCTTACCGCCTTCCTCGCCCTATTCGAGTTACGTCACGCAGCAGCCGATCCCGACTGCCTCACCACCATCGAAGCGGTGGAGACCGGCTGGTGGTACACCGCCCGCCTTCCCGGCGGCCGCCGTCTCTCGGTTTACTACACCGATGCGCACAGCCGAACCGCCACCCTGGCCAGGGACGTGTCTGGCTATGAGATCCTCCTCGCCCGGACCCGCCACGTCGCACCGCACCTCCGTGCCTATCGCCGCATCGGAGTTCCCATCGCCATGCCCGCTCATAGCTCCGGCTTGGAGCAACTTGCCGGCGCGGACTGGTTGGCCGCCGGTGACGCCGCCATCGCGCACGACCCGCTCTCTTCGCTCGGCATCAGCGCTGCAATCCTCTCCGGCATGCGCGCCGCCAAGGCCGTCCACCGCTCATTAGAGGGCGACCAGGATGCGATCCCTGGCTACGCTAGCTGGATGCGCGCCGGCTTTCAGCAATACCTCCACCAGTGTGTCGCGCACTACGCCGCCGAACGCCGCTGGCCGCACTCGCCTTTCTGGCGAACTCGCGCGCTCACACCAGAATTTCATTCACAACGCGAGCCGGATACTGATCCGTCAGCCGCTCCTGCAGGCTGTGCCGGGTAAACGCCAGGTCCCGGAACCGCAGCCCCAAACAATGCAGCATCGTCGCGTGGAAATCATGCACACTTACACGATCCTGCACCGCCTTATGCCCAATCTCATCGGTAGCCCCATGCACTACCCCGCCCTTCACGCCGCCTCCTGCCATCCAGGTCGTAAACCCGCCCGGCCCGTGATCGCGGCCTGCCGTTCCTCCCGCGCGTATCTGGGAAATTGGCATTCGCCCGAACTCGCCACCCCACAGCAGCAGCGTCGAATCCAGCAGCCCACGCTGCTTCAGGTCGCGGATCAGGGCGGCAATCGGCCGATCCGTCTTCGCACAACTGTACTTCAGCGATTTCTCCAAGTCCGAGTGGTTGTCCCAGATCTGCCCCTCGATGAAGATCTGCACAAACCGCACACCGCGTTCCACCAATCGCCGGGCCATCAGACAGCGCCGGCCATACGACTGCGTTGCCTCTTCATTTAGGCCATACATCTCGCGGGTCGCGTCGCTTTCCTTCGATAAGTCCAGCGCATCGGTGGCCGCCATCTGCATCCGCGCGGCCAGTTCATAGCTGGCGATTCGTGCATCCAACTCGCCAACCCCTGGGCGCCGCGCGCGATGCGCTTCATCCAACGACCGCAACAAGTCCCTTTGCGCCTCCACTAGTGGCGACGGCAACTCCTCCGGGGGCTTCAGATTCAACAACGGCAGCCCTTCACTGCGAAACCGCGTGCCTTGAAAGATCGGCGGCAGCCATCCAGATTGCCAGTTCTGCGTCAAGTTAATGGGCAGTCCCTTCGGATCATCCAACACCACATAGGCCGGCAGGTTCTGATTCACTGACCCCAACCCATACGTCACCCACGCCCCCAAGGACGGCCGTCCCGGCAACGTACGCCCCGAATGCATCAGGTACAGCGACGGCTCATGGTTGAAGTGCTCCCCGTACATCGACCGGATGAACGCTATCTCATCCACCACCGTGCCCAGATGCGGCATCAGTTCGGTCATCTCCATGCCGCACTTGCCATAGCGCTTGAAGCCAAATGGCGAAGGCATCATGACGCCGATCTGATCGGCAAACTCAATCTGGTTCACGATGTCGCGGCTGGGTGCCGACCCCGCATGTTTCACCAGCGCCGGCTTCGGGTCGAACAAGTCCACCTGGCTGGGGCCGCCGTTCATGAACAGGTGAATCACCGCCTTCGCCTTGCCGTCGAAATGCGGCTTCTTCGGCGATAAGTCATAGGTGCCTGATGACGCGCGCGCCGCATCCGCCAGCGCCAGGGAGGCCAGCGCCGCCCCCTGCACGCCATCCATCATCCGCCCGAAGAATCCCCGCCGCGTGGTCCGCTCAATCGACATAGATAAACTCCGCCGAACTCAACATCGCGTGAACAAAATCACCCACCGCATGCCAGCGCGCCGTAATCGCATGAGGCGCGGTGGCCTTCTGTTCCTCCAGGTGCTGGCGCCATTCGCGCTCCAATCGCTCCACCGCCTGTACGGCCCGCGCAGTCTCCTCCGCCGAAGGCCTGCGCGACAATGTTCGCAGATACGTGTCCTCCACCATCCGCGCCGTGTCATTGCCGTACTCATCCAATAAACGTCCGGCCAGATAGCGTGCATGCTCGGTTACCACCGGGCTATTGCGCATCTCCAATGCCTGCGTCGATACGGTGGAATGCGGCCGCTCGGAACAATTCGGCGACATCGGCGGCAGATCGAAGGCCTCCAACATCGTCACCGGTGTGGTGCGCCGCTGCAGCAGGTAGATGGCGCGCCGCCATTGGTCTTTCGATGCCTTCTCCACTACCTCGCCGCCGGGCCTCGTCTCCACCGGCACCGCGGGCCCGAACCGCTCGCGCGACAATCGCCCGGTCGCCAGCAGCATGGAATCGTGCAACTGCTCGGCATCCATACGCCGCAGCGGCATGCGCGACAGCAACCGGTTCTCCGGATCCGCCGCCTGCGCCTCCGCACTTGCGATGGCAGCCTGCCGGTAAGCCGTGGACGTCATCATCAGCCTGTGCATCTTCTTCAAACTCCAGCCCTGCTGCACAAACTCCGTCGCCAGCCAATCGAGCAGTTCCGGATGCGACGGCAACGAGCCGGTCTTACCGAAATTCGATACGGTCTCCACAATGCCGCGCCCGAAGTGATGTTTCCACAACCGGTTCACCATCACACGCGCCGTCAAGGGATGCTGCGGCTGCGTCAACCACCGCGCAAAGGCCAATCGCCGTCCGCTGGTGCCCTCATACGGGGGCTGCGGTTTGTACGCCTGCAAACCCGCCCCATGCAGCACCGCCGGCACCTGCGGATCCAGTCGCTCTCCCAACTGCTGCGCCTCGCCGCGTTTCAACAAGAACACGGGCGAAGGCTCACCACCCATATCGTAGAGGGCTCGGATTTCCGGCTTCGGCTTCAGCTTTGCCTTCTGATCCGCAATCGCCCTCGTCAGCCGGTCCACCTCCGGCTTCGCCTTCTCATCTTCCTTTGGCTGCGCCTCCAGCAGTTTCTCCAGCTTCTTGATCTCCGCATCAATCGGGGCGTTGTGCTTCTCCGCCGCGGCGCGCTCCTCGGCCAGCGCGAAGTCCAGATTGCGCTCGGTGGGCTTCACCCAGTCATAAGGATCATAGGAAGCCTGCAGAATCGCGCTCAGCCGGTAGTAGTCGCGCTGCCGGATCGGATCGTACTTGTGGTTGTGGCAGCGCGCGCAGCCCACCGTCAAGCCCAGCACCGTCGACCCGATCACTTCAATCTCATCCGCGATCACGTTCATCCGTTCCGCCACCGATCCATTCGCTGGCGAGTACGTCCCATCGGGCACGATGCGCAGAAAGCCCGTCGATGCCACCAAGTCAATATCCGCCTGGGCCGGCGCCCGGTTCTTACGAAAATCCGCGACCTCATCGCCCGCAATCTGCGCCGTCAGGAACCGGTCATACGGCTCATCGCGCTCCATGGCCCGCACCACTGCATCCCGATACCGCCAAGCCTGTGGCCGCAGCCTGTCTTCATGGATGATGCCTTCCGAATCCGCATAGCCGGCTGAATCCAGCCAGATCCGCGCCCATCTCTCTGCATAGGCCGCCGACCCCAACAGTTCATCAACCAGCCGCTCATAAGCATCGGCTCGCGTATCCGCCTCATAAGCCCGCACCTGCGCCACCGTCGGCAACAACCCCGTCAGGTCCAGATACGCTCGCCTCATCAGCGCCAGCCGGCCGGCCTCCGCCGCGTATCCCAATCCCTTCGCTTCCAGCTTCGCCAGAACGAATGAATCGATGGGGTTCCGCACCGCAGTTCCATACCGCCCGAGAACAGGCACCGCCGGCCGCACCGGCGCCTGGAAACTCCACCAACTCCGCTCCGTCTCGGTGAACGTATCCTCCACCGGGGGCACTACCGGGGCGGGCGGCGCGCCAGCCGTTATCCAGGCCTTCAACGTCTCCACCTCATCGCTGGAAGGCGGCCTTACGAAGGCTTCAAACAGCTTCTTCGGCGGCGGCATCTCCCCCGCCTGAATACGCTTGAGGATCAGACTTTCTTCGGGCTTTCCGGGCACCAGCCCCGGCCCGGATTTGCCGCCCTTCAAGCGGCTCGCCTGCGTCCGCAGATCCAGTCCGCCCTCCTGCACGCGCTTGCCATGGCACGTCACGCAGCGCATCTGGAACAACGGAACAACATCGGCTTCCGTCACCCCTGCACGCGTAGGCTTTTCGTCATCAATCCACTTGCGAATCGCCGCAATCTGCTCGGGCGGCAGCTTCCGGCCGGGCGGCATGGAGCCCGCCACGATCTTCGCCACCAGCAGGCTGCCCTCCGCCGACCCTGGCTTGAACGCTGGACCAGTCTTACCGCCCTGTAATGCCCGTTCCGAAGTGGACAGGTCCAGGCCCGCCTGCGCCTTCGCGCCGCTATGACAGCCCGCGCAGTTCGACTTCATCACGGTGGCCACCGCCGCAGGGTAATCCGCCGCCGGCAGCAGCGCCGCCGCACACACGAATGCCATCAATCCGAGTGTCTGCATCCTCGCCGCTACTCTATCGCAGGCGGCACGCGGCTGCAGAGCGCCTTCCAGCCTAAGCCGCGGCCTGCATCCAGCGCGCTGACCTCAAAACATAGTGTGTGACCAAGGTCATACCCCATTGCCGTACGGCCCGTTGCAACCACCGCTTCCGTTCCGCGTCTAGGCTGCAGGGCAGCAGTGCCGACACCACCGTACCCGAATGCGCCGCGCCAACTCCGTAACCGCCCACCCGGCGTACCTCGCGCAGCAATTCGTGGAAATGCGGCTTCGGCAAATAGCTCTCGTTCAGCACCGCGGAACGCGTTGCCACTCTGCCGACAAGTGCTGCACTCTGCTGCACCACGGCACGCCGTAACTCGCCGATCAGCCTGTCGAATTCCTGCATTTGCGCGACGCTGTAGCGGGCCCGCTCCATTGCTGTCGTCTCAATGACTTCAGTGGGCGCCGTGTCGAACACCATCACACGCATCGCCGGTAGCGGGCGGGGAAAGTACTCCTCCACCACGCCTTCCCGATGCCGGAACAACGCCAGTCGCGACAGCAGGGTGGCGTCGGAAGCTTCCTCCACCGAGACGATCAGCCTCGCGATCGCATGCTCCTCCATCGCGATTCCGAGATACCGCAGCATGGCGCGCACCGCCGCCAGGATGTCCGCGGTCGAGGAGCCGCAGCCCTTGCCTTCCGGAATGTTCGTTTGCAACCGCACCTGCACTTCGGGCTCCGGCAGGCGCAGCCCATCCAGCAACCGCACCAGTGCCGCAGTGGTTTTCCGCGCCGTTACCGGCCATACCGAAAGCCTTCGTCTCGGCGTGGCAATTACCTCCGCCTTCGACGCCAACGACGGCGCAGGCAGCGAAACCAGCACGCGGCGTGTTCGACCGTCGCGCCGGATGGCACCTTGTAGAATCTCTCCCGCATGGCTACTGGCAACCGCTTCGACACACCCTAGGCGCTGCTTGCAAACTGAGAAACCTGTCATCGTGACTGCTCCTTCAGGATACTTGGATGGCCGTGTATGATGGTCTACCTCCTTCGCGATGAAGATCACTCGTATTGAGTCGTATGTTCTGCTGGATCCCGGCTTTGACCGCGACGCCTGCTCCTCCGCCCAGGACGATATCGTTGTTCTGGTCCACACCGACGAAGGCATTACCGGCGTTGGCGAAGTGGACACCAACCCCTGGGTGGCGCAGGCCATGATTCACGCCCGCGGTACGCACGTGCTCGGCCTGGGTCTGGAAGAAATGCTCCTCGGGCAGGACCCGCTGCAACCCGAAGCGCTCTGGGACAAGCTCTACACCGGCAGTTTCATGACCGGACGCCGCGGGTTGGGCATCTGCGCCATGGGTGCGCTCGACATGGCCTTGTGGGACATCAAAGGCAAGGCGCTCGGCCAGCCCGTCTGGAAGTTGTTGGGAGGTGCGCGTAAGCCTTACATCACGCCCTACGCTTCGCTGCTGCCCACCGGCCACACCGTCACCGAGTATCGTGACTCCCTCGCCGCCAAGGCCCGTCATGCCGCCCAACTCGGCTTCAAAGCGGGCAAAATGGAGGTCTGCATCAGGGGCCCGTACGCGCACAATGGCCTGCAGGAGCCCGATGAGGCCATCGTTGAAATCGTAGCCGCCTGCCGCGAAGCGGTTGGACCTGGTTTCGTCATGATGGTGGACGTCTGTTACTGCTGGACCAATGCCAAGGAAGCCCTGCGCGTGATGCGGCAACTGGAACCCTACGACCTGTTCTTCCTGGAAACGCCGCTGCAATTGGATGACCTGGACGGCTATGCCTTCCTGCATGATCACTCCCCCATCCGCATCGCCGCCGGCGAACTGCAGAACGGCCGCTATGAGTTCCTTGACCTCATGGATCGCGGCAAGGTGGACGTCGCCCAACCCGATGTAGGCCGCGTCGGAGGACTGACAGAAGCTCGCCGCGTCTGCGACCTGGCAGCCGACCGTGGCCGCCTCATCGTGCCACACTGTTGGAAGACCGGCATCGGTATCGCCGCCACGGCGCACTTATCCGCGGTAACCGCGCATTGCCCGTATATTGAGTTCCTGCCCGCTCCTCTGTCCGAAGCCCCGTTGCGACGTGAACTCGTCATCGAGGAACTGCATCTCACTGCTGATGGCCACGTGCCGCTGCCGCAGCGCCCCGGCCTTGGCTTTGAACTCAATTGGGATGCAATGAAGAAGTACACAGTGGCCCATCACAAATGAAGCCCGCACACGTCTGGATGGTGGCGCTGATGTTCGGATTCAGCGTCGCCAGTTACTTTGAGCGCACCATCCTGTCGGTGGCCGCGCCGCTCATGATGAAGGAATTCGACCTGTCGCCCACGTCGATGGGCATGGTGTTCTCCTCGTTCCAGTTGAGCTATACGTTGCTGATGACGCCCGGCGGCCGCTGGTCAGACCGATTCGGGCCAAGAAACACACTGGGTGTTGGATGTTTCGGCGCGGCGCTGTTCACGTCTCTGCTGCCGTTGGCCCGCGGCATCCCCGTGCTGGCCGCCATGCGGTTTATCTTCGGAATCTTCACCGCACCGCTCTATCCCGCCTGCGGGCACATGACGTCGCTCCACCTGCCTGCATCGCAACATACGCGAGTCTTCGGAATCGTAAACGCCGGCGCGGGGGTTGGGGGCGCCATCTCCCCGCTGCTG